>JAGGVW010000040.1 GCA_021157805.1 bacterium | reverse complement strand
TTAGGAATTAGGAATGAGAAATGGTATTTTAAAAAGATAGAGAAAATAGGGTAAAATTAAGATGTAGTGAACAATTCAAAAAGCCAGATCCTGCATCACAAAAGGGATTCCAAATAAAGTGGCGAAGTTGACTTGACAAAAATAAAAATATATGTAAAATATTATTAAAACGGTTTACCTAAAAGGATTTAATTATGAAAAAAATAACCATAAATGATATTGCAAAGAAAGCCGGTGTTTCCCAAGCTACTGTTTCTTTTGTTCTAAATAATAAAAAAAGCGACATAAAAATAAGTAAAAAAACAAGAGATAAAGTTCTCAAAATTGTAAAATCACTCAATTATAAACCACATATTCTTGCAAAAGGATTAAAATCTGGAAAATCAACTTTGGTAGGCGTGGTATTTTCTGAAATATGGAGAGAAAACGAAGCGAAATTATTTGAAGGTATAGAAAACTTTCTTTCAAAAAATGGATATGGAATTATATTTAAAACAACAGGGTCTAATTTTGAAAAAGAAAAACAAGCGATAGAATTTTTACTTGAAAAAAAAGTTGAGGGTTTAATTATCCAATCTGCATTGTATTTTGATGAAAAAGCAAAAGAATATATTTTTGATTTAGAAAAAAAGGGGATAAAAATGGTTATTATAGGAAGTGAAAACACAGGATTTAATAGTCCTGTTGTTGGCTTTGATGATAAACTTGTTGGATTTATAGCAACGAAATATTTAATAACATTTGGACATAGAGAAATAATATGTTTGACTAATACATCCATGGGGAATATTGTTGGTATTCTGAGAATGGAAGGATATAAAGAAGCAATGAATAAAGAAGGAATAGAAATAAAAGAAGAATTTATAAATGAAATTAATTCAGAAGGAATTGAGTATTACAGAGCAGGTTATGAAAAGATGAAAGAAATAATTAAAAAAAAAGTAAAATTTACTGCGATATTTTCTCATTGTGACATGGCAACACTTGGAATTTTAAAATGTTTAGATGAATCTGGTTTAAAAGTCCCTGCTGATATTTCAGTTGTAAGCGTTGATAATGAGAGCTTTTCTGAATACTTAAATCCTCCATTAACAACGATAAATCTTGATAATTACAAGCTTGGTGAAATTGCAGGTGAAACACTTTTAAAATTATTAAATAACAAAAAAACTGAGGATAAATTTTTAAAGCCAGAAATTATAATAAGAAAGTCAACAAAGGAGGTGATGGAATATGAGGGAAAAAATATGAGGGAAGAAAAATAAAAAAATATATTATTAAGGCAGAAAGGAGGAGAAAAAAATGAAAATAAAAAATAAAAGAAAAGGTTTTACATTAATAGAGTTGCTGGTAGTAATTGCTATCATAGCGATACTTGCAGCGATGCTACTGCCAGCATTAAGTCAAGCAAGAGAAAGAGCAAGACAGGCAGCCTGTATGAACAACTTGAAGCAACTTGGATTGGCATTCTTTATGTATACTCGGGACTATGGAGATTATTTCCCGATAGGACCTAATACTTATGGACGTAGGAGTTACTACTGGGCGATGGATGGTCTTGATGATTATGTTAGCCCAAAATGGACTGGGGGACTAAGAAAACGCCCCTCTATTTTTCTCTGTCCTTCTAATCCCAGTCAAAAGGTAGGAGGGAATAACTGGGGTTGCAATTACTCTTGTAATGCATATCTGACGGACTACAGCTACCAAAGTTGTGCTCGTCTTTCAAAAGTAGAAAAATCTGGAAAAGCGAGTAAAGTGTTTATTCTTTGTGATGGGTATGATAGTGTTGGTGGTTACCCTGGTGCAAAAAGTATAGACACGAATGCTGAGGTGGAAAGCAACACATACTGGCTTCACTTAGGCAAAGCCAATTTTCTCTTCTGTGATTGGCATGTCGCCAGTCATGATAAATCAGACATCGTAATAAATGGTGGAAATGAAGTATTATTAGTATGGTGGTAATGAATTAAAAATTTTGAATTTTAATTTTTAAATGAAAGAGGAGGTATCAGAAAAATGTCTGTTCAAAAAAAGATAAGGTGTATTTTATTGATTCTTCTATTGTGGGGTTTCTCTTCCCTTTTTGCTTCCGAGAATCTTATCTTGAATGGTTCTTTTGAGGAAGGCATAGGTAGTCCCAATCACTGGAAATTTGTTATCCACTCAGGGAAGCCTCTTATGAGATGGGAAGAGGAGAAAGATAGGGGGAAAGTTGTTTCTATTTTCACTCCTGATGATAAGTCATGGGGGCGGTTATTTAGTGACCCGATACCAGTAGTTCCCGAACGGTCATACCTGCTTTCAATCTGGTATAAATGTAAAATCAACGGTTCAGCATATATACCAAATGTAACGATTTTTTTAGATAACGTGGCAAAAGATTTTGGTTTACCCACATCTGTTTCGTGGAAGAAGTGGGGAATAGTAGTTAACATTCCATCTGGCGTCGATAAAATTACTGTTTCCCCCCACCTTTACCATCGCCCCGAGCAGATAGTTTGGTTTGACGATATCAGACTTACTCTCCTTCCCGATTTAAAGATAAAAGAAGGTAAATTACTTTTTCAGGATAATTTTGATAAATTTACCAAGTGGCTGGTGATATCTGGTGCTGAACATTACTATAAGATTATTGAGACTAAAGATATAGAAGGTAAAAAAAACAATGTATTGGAAGTCAATTGTCCATCCTCTTCCATGATAAAAGCTGATCTAAGTGAATCGGTTAAAAATATAAAGATAAGTATGAAGATAAAATTTCTTAACCTTCAGATTAATAAGGAGAGAAAGGGAATCTGTTTTATCGGATTCGGTGATTATGTAGTGCAAATTTGTCGCGCGATAGAGCTATGTAGGCCTACCTATGGGAATCCAATCTCCTATTATGCTGTCGTTCATCTCTCCGAGAAACTTCGCACTATTGACAAATGGTATCAACTTGTTATTGAAACGTCCGACAGTCGGATCAGGGTATTTATTAATGGGGAATTGGTAATGGATGAGTATAGTGAGGCTCTGAAAGGAGAAAAAGGAGAGATGATATCCTTAGCTGCTCACAATGTCCACTTTTATGTGGATGACATTAAGGTAGTAGAACTTACAGGGGGGAAATGATGAAAAATTTTGTATTAATGAGTTTAGTTTTCGGGTTGGTGTTTTTAGGTAATAGTTTAATTCAGGCAGAAAAGGTTGATACTCCCATAATTACGATAGGAAAAGCAACTTTACCTCCAGAGATTGATGGAAAGGTTGAAAAAGAGGAATGGGAGGATGCAACAGAGATTATCAATTTTCGCTCCCTCTTTGGGAAACATAACTTAGGAATCTATCCGACAAGAGTTTATGTAATGTTTGATAAAAATAATCTCTATATTGGATGGAAATTCTTTGTACCGATAGCAAAATTCAGAGCAAATGTTAAAGAGAGAGATGGAAGCGTCTGGGACGATGATTCCATAGAGATATTCTTGGACCCTGCCTATTCTCGTTCCCAGTATTATCAGATTATTGTAAATTCCATCGGGACCATCTATGATGCTAAAGGAGGAGATTATTCTTGGAATTCAGATATTAATTGCAAGGTAAATCAGTATAATAACCGATGGGAAGGAGAGATAACAATTCCCTTTCAAGATTTAGGTGTGAAAACACCAAAAGATAGAACGGTTTGGGGATTCAATATCTGTCGTGACCAGTATAAAATTTCCAATGAATTCCCTACTGAGCTTACAATGTGGTCATATTCACCCGTTAATGGATTCCAGAACCCCAGATATTTTGGTAAGCTTATCTTCAATAATAAAGCTCCTATTGTTAAAGTTCTCTCCTTAGGGGAATTTGTGGCTAAAAAAAGAAATATATTTAAGATTTCGGTGAAGAATAAAACTCCAAAAAATAAATTTACCTCTATTCTTAAATTAATTTCAGAGAAGGAGGAAAAGGTAAAACATACTATTTCTGGAGGAAGAATTTCTCTCTGTTACCAGCCCGACATTGGAGATAAGGAGTATGCTCTTTCATTCATCCTTCTGGATAAAAAAAGTAAAGAAGTTTATTACTATACTGGAATTATGCCTTTCCAGAGTAAATCGCCTTTATCCATATCCATCCATCCTTATTACTATAAAGGAATACTTAAAGTTAAAGTGGACCCTACGCATCTGGATCTATCAGGTCCTCACTGTGCCAAACTCTCTTTGATTAAACCAGGAGTAAGAGAAAAAAAAGTTATTGCTAAATTAGAAGGAGAAATAATTAATAACAGAGAAAATAATTTTCTTTTTAGTTTGGAGAAACTTATTCCTGGTTACTACCAATTAAAAGTCTCTATTTTTGATAAAAATAATAAAGAAGTTGCCACCAGAACAATGTCTTACCGCCATCCCAAAAAACCTATCTGGTGGAAATCTAAAGCCGGTGTCTCAGATAAACTCTTACCTCCTTGGACACCAATGAGGGTAAAAGATAGAAAGATTCTCTGCTGGGGAAGAGAATATATTTTTGGTAAAGGAACTTGGCCTATCCAGGTTGTAACCAGAGAAAAATCTATTCTTTCCTCTCCTATTCAACTAAAAGCGAAGATTAATAATGAAATATTTACCTTTAATAAAGAAAGAATAAGATTAATAAATAAATCTGCTACACAGGTAAACTTAAGATACAAAGAAGAACGCCCTTCTTTTAAATTTGAAAGCAAAATTCATATTGAGTATGATGGGTTAATCAGAATTGACTGGGTTATTACCCCTTTAAAACCTTTGGATGTTGAGTATCTAACCTTAGAGATTCCTATTTCTGATTCCTATTGTAAATATTTCTATTATCCATGGGTAAGAGGAGTTAGAGATAATTCTGGTGCTATTAGAGAAAAAATAGTATTACCTTCTTCTTCACATTATATCTGGTTAGGGGATGAAGAAAGAGGACTTGCCTGGTTTTATGTCTCAGATGAGGGCTGGCTTCCTTATGACAGAACGGATAAGATAGTAGTTTCTCATCAGAATGGGAAGGTTGTTTTAAAGGTGAATATATTAGAAAATACTACTCTTTCTTCTCCTCTAAAATCTATAATGGGATTGCAGGCGACGCCGGTAAAGCCTCTCCCTAAAAATTATAGAACCAGTGCTCTCTGGAGAAAGCACCATTGGCGTGGTGGTCCATTCCATTGGGACAATAGTCCGGTTAGCAGAAAAGAGCCTTACAATTTTGATTTAGACAGGATTCAAAAAGCTGGAGTAAAAGCTCTTATTATGCACGCATATTGGGCTTATGGAATGAGTAGACCTGAGCCTTTTAATCCCAAAGATTTTAAAAGGTTTGTCTCTGAAGCCCATAAAAAAGGAATAAAGGTGGTAGTTTACTTTATGCCTTGGGGGATATATCCAAACTGCCCCGAAGCTCAAATGTTTAAAGATGAATGGTGTCTCACTGGAACAGGTTGGAGTGGTGGTGGGAAAGGCGGAAGACCTGATATGTGTGTAGTTGGTCACCGAATGACAGAGAGCTTTATTGACTATCTTACCTATGGAATCAAAAGATTAATTGAGAATTATGATATTGATGGGGTTTATTATGATGGTTATCTTCCGTCGTTATCTACTTCAGGAAAACTGCTTACTTATCTTGATGAAAAGGGAGTAGGAACAGCTCCTTCTGAATTAAAAACAGAAAAAGGTTCTCGCCCGTACTACGATATCTTTGAAACCAGGGAATTTGGCAAGAGAGTCTATACTTTATTTAAAACAATGAAGAAAGATTCTATCATTGATCAGCATTCAACAGGTGGAGGATTGATAATGCCTTTGTGCTCTTTTGTTGACAGCCATTGGAATGGAGAATATTTCGCCAATCGTAACAAATGGCCATCATTAGACATGTTTAGGGCTGAGTTTATGGGTGAACAATGGGGGATAGTACCAGAATTGCTTAGTTATGGTCATTTCAGAACTTGTTTGGCGTATGCCCTTATCCATGATGTTTCAGTAAGAGGACAGATATTGGGAGATCTTCCTATCAGAAGCAAGATATGGAAAATCTTTGATGACTTTGATATCAATAGGGCAAAATTTTATCCTTACTGGAGCAATTCCTCCTTTGTCAAATCATCTAATCCAGCGGCAAAGGTCAGCTTCTATAAAAGTGAAAAAGGTATAATTCTTATTGTTTCAAATTTAACCGATAAAGATATAAAAACAGAGTTGAATTGGAATTTTTCTGGCTTAGGATTTCAACCAGTTTCTGTTGTTCCTGTGCAATTACCTCGTTCATTTCAATGCAGGAGAAAAGAGACTGAGGATAATCTCTTTGACAAAGAAAAGGTTTTGCTATCTGATTCGAAGATGTCTCTTCGCATCCAGAGAAGAAATTTCAGGATGATTCTATTGACAGAGAAAAAATAGAGACATAGTATCTTGAGATAATAAATTGTGGAGGACCGTCCTCCACAGAATTCATATTTTCTCAAGTGCCATTTTAAAAATTTCATATGATTTTTCATCAAAGAGAACAAATCTTATCTTCTTTATTGCCGAACTTACCAATTTAAAAATCAATATAACTTCTTGTGAGACAATAGGTAAAAATTAATTTTCTGATTAGTGTTTATTATAGAAAATAAAAAATCATCCCTCCCCTTTATTCCTCTTCTATTCCCATGGTTAGTTTGATTTTAAAATTCTCATTTTCTGACTCTTGCGGTTTTCTATGGTAAGGAAAATTATACTTCCAATTATTGCCTGAATAAAAATAGAAAGAAGAAAAAACAAAGATAGAGCAAATGCATTCTCTTTTCCGATGTAACTTTTGAAAAAGAAAATATAAGAAAATTCTCTTACTCCTAATCCTCCTATTGAAGGAATCATTGTAGAAAGCCATATAAGTGGAATATAGACAAAAAATACAGAGATAGGAATAGAAAAGTTTCTCATAATTCCGCATGCAACAATAAAATTTGTAAGTATTGAAATACACTGGAGAAAAAAACTTGAAATTATAGAGAGAAAAATAATTTTTTTTTCTCTAAAGTAAAAATTAAATGAGTTATATAAAAATGTTAGTTTTTCATTCAGAAATGAAGGGAGAATTTTTTTAAATGGTGTATAAATTTTTCTTGCAAAATTTGAATTTGAAAGAAGAAAGTAAAAGAGGATAAGTATAAATGATAGAGAAGGGATGAAAATTTTTATTTTTAGATTATCAATTCCTGAAAAGGCAAGTCCAATAGTTCCCATAGTTAAAACAGTAAGAGAACCAATAAATCTATCAGTCACAACAGATATTCCAGGAAGAAACTTTTTTTTATCTTCTTTTACAAGATAAAAAATTTTAACTGCGTCTCCACCTGCAGAAGTAGGAAGTAAAATGTTGAAAAAAAGACCTATCATTGTTAATTTCCATATATAAAAAAGAGAAGTTTTATTTTTTAAATAAATTTTGACTATTAAAAACCATCTGAAAGCAAGTAGAAAGGAAATTCCTATAAGAATTAAAAGACCAGTTGAAACAAGATATATATTTGAATTTTTGAAAATATTTAAAAGTTGGGGAAAATCAATTTTTTTTATAACAAGGAATAAAAAAATTCCACTTATTACTGTTT
>JAGGVW010000102.1 GCA_021157805.1 bacterium | reverse complement strand
TGTATTTTTTTTAAAGATATAAGAATTTTTTCAATATCCTGAAGTTTTATCATATTAGGTCCATCTGAAAGTGCCTTTTCAGGTTCAGGATGAACTTCCATAAATAAACCATCTACTCCAACAGATATTGCTGCTTTTGCAAGATATGGAACCCACTGACTATTTCCACCTGATTTTTCTCCCATCCCTCCTGGTTTTTGCACACTGTGTGTTGCATCAAAAATTACAGGATAACCATAACTTCTCATAAGAGGAATACCTGTAAAATCAACAACAAGATTATTGTATCCAAAACAAACTCCCCTTTCTGTTATCAAAAGATTTTTATTTCCTGTAGATTCAAATTTTTCTATTATGTTTTTTATATCCCATGGAGCAAGAAATTGTCCTTTTTTTATATTAACAGGTTTTCCAGTTTTTCCTGCTTCCAGAATTAAATCGGTCTGCCGTGAAAGAAAGGCAGGTATCTGTAATAAGTCAACAACTTCTGCAACTTTCTCAATTTGTGTTACACAATGGACATCAGTGGTAATTGATATATTTAATTTTTGTTTTAAATTATTTAAAATTTCCAGTCCTTTTTCAATACCTGGACCTCTGTATGACTTTATGGATGTTCTATTTGCTTTATCATAAGATGTTTTAAATATAAATGGTATTTTATGTTTCTCACAAATTTCTTTCAATTTTTCAGCAATGTAAAAAACTAATTCTTCATTTTCAATGACACAGGGACCAGCGATTAAACAAAATATATTTTCTCCGCCTATTTTAATATCGTTAATTTTAACTTCTTTTGTCATTTTAATAAGTAGATATATATTAACCCGGTGGCCAGTTCATAATTCTCCCACCAAGTAAGTGAAAGTGTATATGGTCAACACTCTGTCCTGCCCATTTATTAGTATTTATAACAATTCTATAACCTTTCTCTTTAATTCCCAATTTTTCAGCAATTTTTGAACACACAATAACCATTCTTCCAAGTAATTTTTCATCATCAGTATTATGCAATTTCTCAATATGTTTTTTGGGAATTACAAGTATATGAACTGGTGCCTGAGGATTTATATCTTTTATAGCAATACAATCATCATCTTCATAAACTTTTTCCGAAGAAATTTCCCCTTTTACAATTTTACAAAATATACAATCACTCATTTTCTCTCCTGTGTTAATTTTTTGGGAACTTCTTCTTCTGTATATGATTGTATGATATCTCCTTCTTTGAAATCTGAAAAATCCGAGACCATTATTCCACATTCAGTATTTTTCCCAACTTCTTTCACACTTTCCTTAAATCTTTTTAAACTGGAAAGGACTCCCTCATGGATAATTTCTCCATCTCTGATAATCTTTACCTTTGAATTTATAACAACTTTCCCATCAACAACAAGACATCCCGCAACCATCTGGTCTTTTCCTATTTTAAAAACTTTTTTTACAACTGCCTGACCATTAAGAACTTCTTTTATTTCTGGAGTAAGCATACCTTCAATTGCTCTTGTTAATTCATCAATCAATTCATATATTACAGCATAGGTTTTAATTTCAATCCCTTCTCTTTTGGCAAGTTCTTTTGCTTTTGATTCAATTGAAACATTAAACCCAATAACAATCCCATTTGAAGCAGATGCAAGAAGAACATCTGACTCGGAAATTGCTCCTATTCCACTATGTATAATAGATATTTCTACTTCCTCCTGCGGTATTTTTTCTATTGATTTTTTAATTGCATCAACAGAACCCGATGTGTCACATTTTAATATAATTTTTAATTCCTTTGCTGTCCCTTTTTCTATTTCTTTATAAAGGTCCTCCAGTGTTATTTTTTTCACTGGTA
Source organism: bacterium (assembly GCA_021157805.1). The sequence goes on along the minus strand of JAGGVW010000102.1, from coordinate 7,668 downwards.
AATATGAAGTTTTTTCTTCTTTTCTCTGTTCAACAATTTTTTTTGCTTCTTTTTCTGATTTAACAACCTGAAATTTTTCTCCAGGAGTGGCAATGTCATGGGAACCAAGTATTTCAACAGGAGTTGAAGGACCTGCCTGGTTTAATTTATTTTCTTTGTCATCAAACATTGCTTTTACTTTTCCCCATGTGCTTCCTGCTATGAATGGGTCGGAAATTTTAAGTATACCTTCTTGAATAATTACTGAAATTAAAGGACCTTTCTTCTTATCAAGTTTGGACTCAATAACAACTCCTTCGGCTGGTCCAGTTGGGTCTGCTTTTAATTCCAGCATTTCCCCAACCAAAATTATCATTTCAAGAAAGTCATCAATTCCTTCACCTGTAACTCCAGAAACGGGTACATATACTGTCTCTCCACCCCAATCATCAGGGACAAGACCTATTTCTGAAAGTTGCTGTTTTACTCTATCAATGTTTGCATTAACCTTATCAATTTTGTTCACAGCAACAATTATTGGAACATTTGCACTCCTTGCATGGTCAATTGCTTCAATTGTTTGTGGTTTAACTCCTTCATCAGCCGCAACGACAAGAACTACAATATCAGTTACTTTTGCTCCCATTGCTCTCATTGCTGTAAATGCTTCATGTCCAGGGGTATCAATGAAAACAATTGGATGTTTATTAACTGTAATTTTATATGCTCCAATCTTTTGAGTAATCTTTCCTGGTTCCTGTTCTGCTACTGTTGTCTTTCTGATTGTATCAAGGATTGTGGTTTTTCCATGGTCAACATGTCCCATAATTGTGACCACTGGTGCTCTTGGAACAAGATTTTCAACTTTTACTTCCTGTTTCTCTTTTTTCTCAATTTCCTTTTTCTCAATAGTCCAGGTAAATCCTTTTTTCTCACATATCTTTTTTATTGTTTCTGTATTAAGTTTTTGATTTATATTTGCAAGGACTTTCATCTCCATTAAATCTTTTATCAATTCGGCAGATGAAACATTCAATTTTTTAGCAAGTTCTCCAACAGTTTCATCTCCTTTAATTTTAATTTCTGGTATTGTTTTCTCCACAGATTTAGATGTTTTCTCTTCTTTTTTAACGGAAGGAGTGGGAGTTTCTTTTTTACCCAGGTGTTCTTCTATTATAGTATATTCTTTATCAGTTATGGAACTCAGTGTCTTTTTATTTTTTACTCCTGCTTTTTCAAGAATCTCAATTACTTTTTTATTTGGAATACCCAGTTTTTTTGCAATTTCATATAATCTCATTTTTCTATTTTGGTAAACTGTTCTGCTTTTTTAATAATTTCTTTTACCTGTTCAACAGGAATTTGTAATATAGAAGAGATTTTTTCTGGAGCAGCATTCAGTAAGTCATTTATTGAGTTATACCCATTTTTTGCAAGGGTTTTTACCATATCATCTGTAATTCCTTCAATAACACTTATTGCAGGTTTTTCACCTTCAGAAAATTCTGATTTTTTAAAAACTTTAATCTCCCAGTTTGTTAATTTAGAAGCCAGGCGAACATTCTGTCCTCTCTTCCCTATAGCAAGGAATAATTGCTCATCATCAACTATTGCAATTGCTTCTTTTTTCCCTTTTTTAAGAATAACTTTCTCACATTTCGCAGGGCTCAATGAGTTCTTGATAAATTCAGCGATGTCCTTACTCCACTTGATTATTTCTACTTTTTCACCATTCAACTCTTTTATTATACTTTTTATCCTCTGAGATCTATTTCCAATACATGTTCCTATTGGGTCAACCTTTTCATTCTTTGACCAGACAGCAATTTTTGTAAGGTCGCCAGGAAATCTTGCTATTGCTTTAACCTCAATAATTCCTTCTTTTATTTCAGGCACTTCATTTTCCAGCAATTTTAAAACAAAGTTAAGATGGGTTCTTGAGACAATTAATTGATATATACCTCTATTTGGTTCTCTAACTTCAAGTAAATATGCTTTTACTGGTTGCCCGATTTTAAAATAATCACTTGGCAGCTTATGATGCTGAGGTAAAAGGGCTTCTGCTTTACTTACAGAAATTACAATATGACCATCTTCAAATCTTTCAACTGTTCCACTAACAACTTCTCCTTCAAGTTCTTTAAACTCATGGTAAATAGTGCTTTTTTCTGCTTCTCTCAATTTTTGAATAATAACCTGTTTTGCTGTTTGGGCTGCTATTCTTTCCCATGGGAAAGAAGGAGGAGGAACCTGTGCCCCTTTTTCATTTATGAACTTTATTTCACCTGTTTCAGGATCTATCTTTACGCTTATATCTTCAGGAAGCCCTGCTTTTTTCCTGTAAACAGAAAGAAGTCCCTTTTCCAATGACTCTATCAAGTACTTTCTTTCAATTCCTTTTTCTTTCTCCCAGTAATCCAATAAAAAAAGCAACTCATTTTTCATCTTTTTCAACCTCCTTTTTTAATTTTAGTAGATTTCTCTTTTATTGTCAACATCTGTATAATTAACAAAGAGAATTGTCAGGTGTGTTATAATAAAATGAAATAAGGAGAAGTAATGAAAAAAAACAAAATCAAAGCAGAAGATATAATTAAGATGATGAAAGAATTTTCAAGAAAAACAGGGATAGAAATCTATCTTGTTGGAGGATATATAAGAGATAGGTTATTAAGAAGAAAAAGTATGGATGTTGATTTCGTTATGGAAAAAGATGCTTTAAAAGTTGCCAGTGAATTTTCAAAACATTACAATCTACCTGCTCCTGTTTTCTACGGAAGATTTGGAACTGCTATGGTGGAAATAGATGGAATAAAGGTTGAGTTTGCCACAGCAAGAAAAGAAAGTTATCCTGAAAATTCAAGAAAACCTGCTGTAGAAAAATGCGATATTTATCAGGACCTATCAAGGAGGGACTTTACAATAAACGCTATTGCTGAAAATCTTATTACAGGGGAAATACTTGACCCTTTTGATGGCAGAGGAGACATAAAAAGAAAAATTATAAGAACCCCTGTTGACCCTGATAAGACCTTTTATGATGACCCCCTGAGAATTTTGAGAGGTGTTAGATTTGCTACAAAATTGAAATTTACAATAGAAGAAAATACAAAAGATGGGATGAAAAAAAATGCTTCAAGGTTGAGTATAGTCAGTCAGGAAAGAATAACAGATGAAGTTTTAAAAATTCTTTCTGCTCCAGCACCTTCTATTGGTTTTTATCTTATGGATGAAATCGGTATTCTTGAAATCATACTTCCCGAAATTTCTGCACTTAAAGAGAAGAGAACAGACCACCCCTGCAAGGACCTTTTTGAGCATACTTTAAAGACACTTGATAATATAAGCAAACACACAAGGAATGTTTATTTAAGATTTTCTGCTCTTCTTCACGATATAGGTAAACCATATACATTGAAAATTGAGAACGGAAAGGTAAGTTTTCACAGACATGAATTTGTTGGAGAAAAAATGAGTTATAGAATTTGTAGAAGGATGAAAATTGGTGAAGAAAACGCAAAATTTATTGGAAAACTTATAAGATACCACTTAAGACCTCATTTACTTGCAAAAGAAAATCCAACTGACAGCGCTTTAAGAAGATTTATAAAAGAAATTGGTAAAGATATGAAACCACTTTTTACTCTTGCCAAGGCAGATATCACAAGTAAAAATGAAGTTAAAGTAAAAAGAGCAATTGAAAAACTTGAAAATCTTGAAAAAAGAATAAAAGAAATAAATAAAAAAGACAGATTATCTTCATTCAAACTTGCAATAGATGGATTTGTAATAATGGATATTCTTGGGTTAAAACCGGGGAAAGAGGTTGGTTTTGTTAAAAATTATCTTGAATCACTTGTTCTTGACGGGAAAATCCCGAATAAAAAGAGATACTTGAAAAAATATTTACAGGAAAATAAGGGAGTCCTTTCTAACCGACGCGGTTAAATCTATGCGGTTAAATCTTGTTTAAATATTTGACCGGAAATTCCAGGAGATGTAAAATAAAAAGCAGAATTTAAACAGAAAAAGCCATTGAAATGGAAAAGTTTATCGGAGTGAGTGCCTGTCTTGTTGGTGAAAATTGTAGATATGACGGAAAAAACTGTTTGAATAAAAAGGTGCTTGATTTTCTCAAAAATAAAAATTTAATTATAATATGTCCAGAAATTCTCGGAGGACTCCCTGTCCCAAGAGTCCTGTCAGAGATAAAAGGTGGAAGTGGTAAAGATGTTCTAAAGGGGAAAGGTAAAGTTATAAATAGAGAAGGCGAAGATATGACAGAATATTTTGTAAAAGGAGCAGAAATTACTCTTGAAATTTTAAAATTGAACAAAGTGGACTTTGTTATTTTGAAACAATTAAGTCCTTCCTGCGGAAAAGGTAAAATTTATGACGGGAGTTTTACCAGTAGAATAATAGAAGGCAACGGTGTTACTACACAACTTCTACTTGAAAATGGAATAAGTATTATTACTGAAGAGGACTTATGAAAAAAGAGATTATCTGGGCACCCTGGAGAATTGGCTATATAGTTAAAATAAAAAAGAAAGGATGTTTCTTGTGTTACTCTTACAAATCAAGAGATGATGATAAAAACTTCGTAGTATATAGAGGTAAATTTTCTTTTGTTGTTATGAATATTTTTCCTTACAATAATGGGCATCTTATGATTGCTCCTATCAGACATTTAAAAAATATCACTTCCCTTACTGAAGAAGAAGACAGAGAAATAATGGAGTTGATTAAGAAATCAGTGAAAGTTTTAAAAAAACTTTTAAAGCCGGATGGATTTAATATAGGATTAAATCTCGGGAAAATGGCAGGAGCAGGACTTGAAAACCATATTCATTTTCATATTGTTCCAAGATGGAATGGAGATACAAACTTTATGCCAGTTATATCTAATACAAAAGTTATACCACAATCACTCTCTGAACTTTATTTAAAACTAACAGAAAAATTTAAGAAAGGATAAAATGTATTTAGCAGATTTTCATATTCATTCAAAATACAGTAGAGCAACAAGTAAAAATATGGTAGTTGAAGAGATTTCAAAATGGGCTAAACATAAAGGAATAAATCTTGTTGGAACAGGAGATATTACACATTTTATGTGGTTTTATGAGTTAAAAAGTAAACTTAAAGAAACCGATAGGTTCGGGATATACAATTTTAATGGAACTGATTTTATTTTAAATGGAGAGGTAAATAACATATTTGAAAAAGATGGAGTTATCAAGAAAGTTCATAATGTGGTTTTTTTCCCATCTTTTGAAATTGCTGAAAAATTTAATAAATCAATAGAAAAATATGGAGACCTCAATGCTGATGGAAGACCGATTTTACATATTTCCTGTATTGACCTTTTGAGTATTGCAAAAGAAGTTGATGAAGATATATTTGTTGTTCCTGCTCATATATGGACACCACATTTTTCTTTATTTGGTTCAAACTCTGGATTTGATAATATTTATGATTGTTTTGGAAATTATACTTCAGAAATTTTTGCACTTGAAACAGGGTTAAGCAGTGACCCTGAAATGAACTGGATGGTTTCAACACTGGATAGATTCTCACTTATTTCAAATTCAGATGCTCATTCTCCATCAAAAATAGGAAGAGAGTGTAATGTTTTCAATGGCAAATTTAATTATTATGAATTAGTAGAAATATTGAAGAAAAAAGATAACAATAAATTTCTGATGACTGTGGAATATTTCCCTGAAGAAGGAAAATACCATTTTGATGGACATAGAAACTGTAATGTCTGTTTATCTCCTGAAGAAGCAATTAAAAATGGGAATAAATGTCCTGTGTGTGGAAGAAAACTTACAATTGGAGTTATGCACAGAGTTTATGACCTTGCTGATAGAAAAAAAGGTGAAAAACCAGAAAAATATATAGAATTCAGGAAACTTGTTCCACTTATTCAGATAATAAGTTATATTTATGGAAAGGGAGAAGATACAAATGATGTAAAAAATCGCTATCTTGAAATTGTCAGAAAGACAGGTTCAGAGTTATCAGTTCTCATTGAGATACCAGAAAGTGATTTATTAAGCACTATTGAAGAAAGAATTGCAAGAGGAATTTTAAGTGTGCGAAAAGGAGAAGTAATAATAAAACCAGGGTATGATGGAGAATTTGGAAAAGTTGAAATACCTGTTAAATCCTGTAAAGTTGAAGACCAGCCGACCCTTTTTTAATTTTTTTTACAGGAAATTTATTTTTAGAAAAAAATCTGTTTTTTTCAGATTAATATTTTTTTTTCTTTTACCTCTTTCTTTAATATATTTCTTTGTTATAACTCTGCGAAAAATTTTTACGAAAAAAGAATCTTTTAATTTCTTTCTGACAAGTGTAGGGAATATTACAACAGGCGGAACTGGAAAAACACTGCTTGTTTACGAATTAATAAAAAAGTTTTTGAATTCCAAATATAAAATTGCTCTTGTAAGTTCTGTTTACAAAAAAGATAAAATTTCCCCCTGGGATGAAGTAATGATGCTTAAAAATAATTTCCCATCTTTAATTATCTCTTCTGAAAAAAATCCTGAAGGACTGAAGAAACTTGAAGAAAAAGGAGTGGAAATTGTGATAATTGACGATGGATTTCATTGCTACTGGGCAAAAAAAGATATAGAAATACTTATGATTGACTGTTCTAACCCTTTTGATAATGGATTTTTAATTCCTGCCGGTCTCCTTAGAGAATCTATTTCTTCAATAAATAGAGTGGATATTTTTGTTCTGAGTTATTCTCATCTTGTAGAAGAAAATAAAAAAGAAAATCTTATAGATTTTTTTAAAAGGAAAAGGAAACCGGTTTTTCTTTTAGAGATAAAACCTCTATATATTTCAAATAGAAAAAATGAGTTATCAATTAAAACTATAAAAAATAAAAGGGTCTTTTGTTTTGCAGGAATTGGAAATCCCTTAAATTTTTTTGTAACTGTTTTAAAACTTGAACCTGAAAAACTCTATTCAGCAATTTACCCTGACCATTATAATTACAAAAAGGAAGATATTGAAGAGATTATAAATTTTTTGAAAAATAACAGGATTGAACTTGCAATAACAACAGAAAAAGATTTCGTTAAAATAGAAAAATTCTTGAGTAATGAAATTCCTGTTTATTTTTTAAAAATAAAGGGAGAAATTGAGCCATCTTACTATTTTGACAGATTATTGAAGGATAATATAAAATTAAAAGGGATGAACAGATAAAGGAGGTGAAAAGAATAAATGAATGTAAGAAATTTTCTAAGGGAAAAAATAGGGGAGATAAAGAAAAAAGTAAAAGATGGAAAAGCACTTGTTGCCACTTCAGGAGGAGTGGACAGTGTGACTACAGCAATAATTGCCAGAAATGCCCTTGGGGAAAATCTTTATGTTTTACTTCTTGATACAGGATTTTTAAGAGAAAAAGAACCAGAGAAAGTAAGAAAGTTTTTTGAAAAAGAAGGAATAAATCTTGAAATCTGGGATGTAAAGGATAAATTTTTTGATGCAATGAAAGGGAAAATAGACCCTGAAGGAAAAAGGATTGCTTTCAGGGAAGTTTTTTATAAAACACTTGGACAGGCAGTTAAAAGTTATTCTGTGGACTTCCTCATTCAGGGAACAATTGCTGCTGATATAGTAGAAACACAAAAGGGAATTAAGACACAACACAATGTATTATCT
>JAGGVW010000265.1 GCA_021157805.1 bacterium | reverse complement strand
GGTCTATATATTCGTCAAGATGAAATGCATAAACATTTTCCCATTTAATATTTTTATTTTTTGAAAGGTTTTTAAGAAATGTATCCTGTGAGGGAGCAGCAGCAAAAATAGCAATACACTTTTTATTTAATTTATTTGTGTAATCTTCAAGGATTTTTCCTGCATCTTCTGCTGATTTCTTCCCGAGTTCCTCATTATCTTTAAGAATAAAAATCTTAAAATCTCTTTCCATTTTTTTGCTCCTTTTATTCATTACATTCTTTTATAAACTTCAATAATGTTCTTACCCTTTATTTTTATTGTTCTTGCATCAATTTTTTCAACATATTCTTCTTTTAATTTAGAAAAAGCATCTGAAGAAGATAAATATTCAATTATAAGTTCACATTCTCCTTCAATTTTCACTGGTTTTATCTTATCAATTTTCTCTATTGCTTTTTTTGCTTTTTCTTTTATTACTTCTCTTGCTTTAAATGGAGAAAGAGAAATTGCACAGGTTCTGTTAATTCCCCATTTCACAACTGCTTTCTCTATTTCAGGTACATATTTCTCTGCTTCTTTACATGCTGCCTCATCTCCGCTTATAAAAACAACTGGAATATTGAAATATCCTGCTATATAAATTTCAAAACCAATTTCGCCTATTTCTTCACCATTCAGTTTCATCTTGACTATATGTTGACTTGAATAAGTATGGTTTAAATTCCCCTTCTCTGTTCCATTCATACTGTGATGAGCAAGTAGAAATACAGCATCCCATCCCTTATCAATTTCCCATAAAGAAGAAATAGGTCTACCGTGATATAACTTTGCTTCTGGATGAATTTTTTCTGGCAATATTCCGCCTGGTCCATGACCATCAACAACAAGAATTTCATCAACCCCCATTTCTTTCAATCCATCACAGCAAGCATTTACTTCTTCTGTTAAAAGTTCTTTTGCTTTTTCAAAATATTTCCCATCAGGATAAGTCTGAGATTTAAAATCAACAACTCCTGCTACTCCTTCAAGGTCAGTCACAATATAAATTTTCATAACTGCCCACCCCCTATTTCAAATATGCTTTTTCTACTTTTTCAAATGCTTTCAGTATATCTTTAATTTCTTTATCAGTAAAGCACTCATGGATGTAAAGAGTAATGTGGGAATTTAATGACTTTTCAGCAACAGGACATCTATACTTAATTTCAGGATTATATGGATTCCAGGGATAACCACTTTTCCCGAATGTGTTTCTTTTTTTAATAAATGGGTTTTCATACATAGGAATTACATAGTGAGCACCTGCTGAAATTCCTTCTGCTTTTAATGCTTCAGCAATTTTCCATTTATCAACTTTTAATTTTTCTTTATCAACTTTTACAAAACAGAACCAGTAATTTGGTTTGCTATTTTGAGGTCTTTTCCATAGAGAAAATGCTTTTAAGTTTGAAAATTCTTTTCTTAACTTTTCAACAATTTTATATCTTTTATCAACTATCTTTTTTAACTTTTTCAACTGTACTCTTCCAATAATTGCTTCTATTTCTGTCATTCTGTAATTTAAACCAAGAGAGACATTACCTTCTGGATTTTTAATCCCGAATGGTTTACCTCTATCTGCAAATCTTTTAGCAGCCCAGTAATACTTTTCTTTATCAGTTATAACCATACCACCCTGCCCACCACTTGTCATATGTTTTCCACTCATTAAACTGAAAATCCCCATATCTCCAAAGGTTCCAACATATCTTCCTTTATAAATTGAACCGTGTGCTTGAGCACAATCTTCAATCACTTTCAATTTATATTTCCTTGCTACTCTCATTATTTTATCCATTTCACATGGAACTCCTGCAAGATGAACTACAATTACTGCTTTTGTTTTCTTAGTTATAACTTTTTCAATCGTTTCCCCTGTTATATTTAAAGTCTCAAAATCAACATCTGCAAAAACAGGTATAAGCCCCTGAAAAATAATTGGCATAACAGTTCCAGGGTCTGTAATAGGAGTTGTTATAACTTCACTTCCAGGTTCTAAATCAAGTGAAGCAATTGCTGAATGGACTGCTGCCGTTCCTGAACTTGTTGCTGTTGCAAATTTAACTCCAAAATATCTGGCAAACTCCTTTTCATATTTGTCAACATTTTCTCCTGCATATCTGTTAAGAAATTTTGCAGTTGACTCTTCTGTTCCTTTTTTGAGAAGTTGTAAAACGGCTTTTACTTCCCTTTCGTCAAACATGATTCTTTCCGGTATTGGCTTTTTCCTTACTGGTTTTCCTCCTTCAATTGCAAGTTTTCCCATTTTTCACTCCTTTTTCAATTTCTTTACAGGTTTCAATAAAAACATTTATTTTTTCAGGATACATACACGCAATTTTCTCAAGAATATAAAAAACTTCTTCTGCCCCTTCTTCATATGTTTTATAAACCCATTCTTTCACTTCCTCTTTATTCATATCTCTTAAACCAAATGAAGTAAGACGCCATCCAAAAGGTATATCAATTTTCTCTTTAATTATTTTCGGACTTAAAGCAGGTGAAACAGATGGGTCATAATGAGAGAGGTTTACTTTTTCTAAAAATGGAAGATGTTCTGGATTTAAATTTTCAACATGTATATATCTTTTTCCTGTTGTTAAGCCACTGTAATACTTTTCCCAGTAAGGTATTACAAATTCATCCCAAAGAGAAGGAGAAATTAAACTTGAAAGGTCATCGCACAATCCAGCACTAATTGGACTTACAGGTGGTTCATTATTTATTTCTCTAATGAAATGGACAAATTTTATAATGCTTTCAGTTGTAAGAGATAAAAACTCTTTTGCTTTTTCTGGAAAATCAAGAATGTCAATGTAAAAATCAGTTCCTCTCAAAAGAACAGCAGTGGTAATAGGTCCTTCCCATCCAAAACCTGAAAAAGGAACATTCTCATCAGGAAATTCTTTTTTTAAGTATTGCCACATACCATAATAGTGTTTGAAAAGATAATTTTTGCTGAAATCAACTTCTTTTTTTAATGCAGAAATTCCCTCATCAATATTTTTATATATTGGTCTTACCCCTGGTTCTGAATCATCAGGGAAGGTTACAGGAACTCCCAGACATATAATATGCCCATATGAAATTGGAGCACAGATGGGAGATGTTACCTTCACTTCAGAGCCAAAAATTTCTTTAACTCTTTTTCTTCCTACTTTAAATGCCTTTGCACAGGCAGAATAGTCCTTATAAATCTGGTCAAGTTTTAACCTTGCCAGATATGTATAAGAAAGATAGCATCCACTTACATACCACATAAATTTTCTTTCCATTTTTTTATTATTGTAAACCCAATGCCTGAATAATTAAATGAAATTTTCTGCTATTTTAATATCATTTTCTGCTTTTTCTTAATAAAAAGGTTTCTGTATGACGATGGAGTTGTTCCTGTTATCTTTTTGAATGTCCGATTAAAAAGAGCAAATGAAGGAAATCCAACTTTTTCTCCGACTTTTACAACTTTCATATCTTTTTGACTTTCCAGAATTTTCTTTGCTTCAAGAATTCTCTTCTGTAAAAGATACGCCTTTATTCCAATTCCTGTAAAGTCCTTAAAAAGGTGTGATAAATAACTCTCTGATTTATGAATAACTTTTGATAAATCAGAAATCGTAATATTTTTTTGATAGTTTCCATTTATATAATCAATTATATCATCAACAACAGAACTTCTTCTTTTATCTGAAACTCTGCTATTATACTTACACTTTTTTAATAAAATTAAAATAATAGAAATCGCTTTTTCAATTATCTCCTCACTGAATTTATTTTTATCAGCAATTTCACTTCTTATAACATCAATAATTAAATGTATTTCTGCTTTTTCTCTTCCTGATAACTTAATAGAATGGGGAATTGAACTTATATCAAAATTTATTTTTTTTAGAAAATCAGGACTGAAGTAAATAGATATCTTTTCTATAAAATATGGATAATCAAGATAAGAAAAATGCTGCTGGTCAGGGTAAATAATAATTGCAGTATCAGGACAAAAAAAATATTTTCTGTTATGAATGAAATAAAAACCTTTCCCTCTTTTTATAAGATGAATTTCCACTTCTCTATGATAGGCAAGTTTAATATTTGGTAACCTGTTAAATTTATTTTTTACTTCTTTTATGATAACAGGGATTTTTGAATTTTCTTTTATAAGTTTTTCTTTTTTCCCTTTTTTCATTTTATAAAAGCAAATCTCAATACAAAGGCAATTGCGACAATAATAACAACCCAGTTTAAGTCATTATATTTTCCTGTGAAAAGTTTAAGAATAAAATAGGAAATAAATCCAAAAGCCATACCCTCACCAATATTATATGTAAAAGGAATCCCTACAAAAGCAAGAAAAGCAGGTATTCCTTCTGTTGGGTCTTCCCATTTAACCTTTTTAATTAGAGGTATCATCAGACATCCAACAATAATAAGAGCAGGAGAAGTTACAGGATAAAGAGTTATTCCTGATTTCAAAGTTATTCCAGTTCCAATCATTTTTACAAAAGGATAGAAAAATAAAGCAAGCAAGAATAGAAGGGCAGTTATTATAGAAGCAAATCCAGTTTTTCCACCAGCAGAAACACCTGTTGCACTTTCAATATAACTGGTGACAGTGCTGGTTCCAAGAATTGCTCCAAATGTTGTTCCAACTGCATCTGAAAATAAAATTCTATGAGCACCTGGTAATTTTCCATTTTTCATAAATCCTGCTGCTTCTCCTATTCCTATTGCTGTTCCAACTGTGTCAAAAATATCCATAAAAAGAAAAACAAAAATTATTGTGAAAAGTCCTGATTTTAATGCTCCAATAATATCAAGTTTTAAAAAAGTAGAAGAAATTGACGGAATTTTTCCAACAATTCCCTGATATTTAATAACACCTGTAAAAATACCTATTACTGCAGTTATAACCATCCCAATTAAAATACTTCCTTTTACTTTTTTACCAGTAAGAACCCCTATTACAAAAAGTCCAAAAATTGCAAGTAAAACTTCTTTCTGATGAAAATCACCAAGTTTTAAAACTACCCCTCCTTTTTCAATAATTCCTGATTGCAACATACCTATAAAAGCAATAAAAAGACCTATTCCAGAAGCAATACCTGCCTGTAAAGAAAGTGGGATTGAATTTATAAGTTTTTCTCTAACCTTCCATATTGAAAGAACTAAAAACACAACACCTGAAATAAAAACCGCTCCCAGAACTTTTTGCCATGCAATTCCCATTCCGAGTATAACTGAAAAAACAAAATAAAAATTTTCTCCCATTCCAGGAGCAAGAGCAATTGGATAATTCGCATAAAATCCCATAACAAAAGTTGCAATTGCTGCTGATAAACAGGTTGCCACCATAACTGCTCCAAAATCCATTCCTCCCTGAGAGAGAACAGATGGCTGAACAAAAATTATATATGACATAGCAAAAAAAGTTGTAATCCCTGCTATTACTTCTGTTTTTAAATCAGTTCCCTTTTCTCTGAATTTAAAAAATCTTTCAATCATATTATCTCCCTTTTTAATTATATAACAACCAGGTTTTCATAACAAAAAAATATTTCAAAATAAGAAGATAAAATTTTAAGGAGTGGTTCTAAAATTCACATAAAATCCTTACCATGTTTCTCTATGCAAGACATCTTCTAAAGGCCTTTTTTCTTTCACAGGATTTTCAGCAGGATAACCAATTGGAATTAAACTAACAAGTTTATATCCATCAGGAACTCCAAGAAGTTTTTTTATATCACTGGCATAATATTTTTTATCTCCTGCAACCCAGCAACTTCCAAGTCCATATGTTTTTGCAGCAAGTAAAATATATGTGGTTGCTGCTGAACCATCTTCAAGATAGTATTTTGTATCTTTACAGAAAACAGCAATACATAAAGGTGCATCAGCAATAAATTTCCCATAATCAGTTATATCGGCTATTTTCTTTCTCATTTCTTTATCAGTTATTACAATAAATTCCCATGGTTGAATATTTATTGCACTTGGAGCAAATCTGGCACAGTCAATTATACCTTTAATAATATCTTCTGGAACTTCTTTTTCCTGATATTTTCTTATACTTCTTCTTTCCTTCAAAAGATTTATTACTTCTTCCATATCCCCTCCCCTTTTTAATCTGAAAAATTAAGTTCTGTCTGTTATTTATATTTCTCATTTAAAATTCTATCCCCTTTCTTGCACCAATTTCTGGATATGGGTGTTTTATATTTTTCATTTCTGTTATAAGTTGAACTTTTTTCTTTAACTTTTCAGTTAATTTATACCTC
>JAGGVW010000087.1 GCA_021157805.1 bacterium | reverse complement strand
GGCATGGATTCCAGAGGAAGTAATAGAATATGCAGATAGAGTAGAAGGAAAGGTTATAGAGAGATGGAGAAAAGTTGGGGCAAAACCACATCCAGGGGATAAAGAATATTATGCGCGAGTTGGTGAAAAAGATAGGGACAAACCAGATGAAAGGAGGAAGATATCTATTGATTGGCTTACAATGAAATGTGGAACTCCATATTTGACAATAGAAGTTCAGAACAATAACCAGAAGACACCACCTGAAAAACAACTTTTATATGAACAAACTGCCATAGAGGCATGCGTGGAGATGCTGTTATAATGTAGGAAGTGTACAAGTTAAGTCCATAAGTAACACTCTTTCTGCCAAAATAAGCCAGTTTCGCCACAAGACATACCAGATTTTGTCCAGTCAGTCCTGTTCTCTTTCCCAAATTCTATATACCAAGTTCCTATCTATTTTCTCTTTTTCCCTCCTTCTTTTCTTCAGATTTCCCTCTCTCTTTTATTATAATTAGATACAATATTTTACTACCTGTAGGAAAATATCATATAATAAAACAAAAAAAGGAGGGAGAGAAAATGGAAACAGCATTTGTATTGATTGATGTAAAAACAGGAAAAGTTCCTGATGTAGTTGATAGATTAAAAGAAATTCCCCAGGTTACAGAGGTCTATTCTATTGCAGGAGAACACGATATATTGGTAAAACTTATGTTTGCTGACCTTAAATCACTTGGAGAAATAGTTCCCAAGAAATTACAAAAAATACCTGGAATTACCCGAACAGTAACTCTTTTGACTTTTGAAACACATAAGTATGTGGATTTTGACCTTTCAGCAGGCCATAAACTTGAAGATAAATAGGAGGTTTAATGAGAAAAGAATTAATAAGGAAAGTAATGCGTAAATTAACTGCAAAAGAAGAATTAACAGAGGAAGAAATTAGAGGAGTAATTGATGGAATTCATGATGAAAAAATTTCTTCACTTCAGATTGCAGGATTTCTGGTTGCGCTTTTAATGAAAGGACAGACAGTTTCAGAAATTGCTGGTATTGCTAAAGCAATGCGTGATGTTGCAATTCCTTTAAAACCAAAAGTTCCTGGAGAACTTCTGGATACATGTGGGACTGGAGGGGGTGTCCCAACTTTTAATGTATCTACAGCAACTGCTATTGTCGCATCAGCAGGAGGGTTATTTGTAGCCAAACATGGTTCTCGCTCTATCTCCCATCTTTCTGGTAGTGCTGATGTTTTTGAATCTCTTGGGGTAAACATTGAACTTACACCTTCTGAAGTAGAAGAAATAATTGAGAAAGTAGGAATCTGTTTTCTTTTTGCAAGTTTATTCCATCCAGTAATGGGTAAGGTATGGGAACCTGAGCGTGAACTGGGAATTAAAACCATTTTTTTCACAATTATTGGCCCATTGATTAATCCAGCACGGGCAAGATGTCATCTAAATGGTGTATATCGACCTGAACTTGTGCGGAAAATAGCAGAGGTCTGGACAATGCTTCCTCATAAACATATATTGGTAGTTCACGGATTAGATGGGCTGGATGAAATCTCGCTTATAGGTCCAACGCGTATTGCTGAGGTGAAGGATGGAAAAATAAAAGAGTATACAGTAACACCGGAAGAATTAGGGTTGAAAAGATGTAAGGTTGAAGATATTGCACCTGGGGACCCTCAATATAATGCCAGAGTAATTCGTAATATTTTTGAAGGCAAAGAGAAAGGACCAAAACGTGATATGGTTCTTTTGAATAGTGCAGGTGCGTTTGTTGCTGGAGATAAGGTATCCAATTTGAGGGAAGGGATTGAATATGCTAAAAAAATTATTGATGAAGGTAAGGCACTTGAAAAACTGGAACAGTATATAAAAGCATCCCACGAGGTAAAGAAGAAAAGAAAAAGATGAAACTTTCTTCTGCAATAAAACTTTGTAAAAAAGAAAAGAAAATTCCTCTGATTGCTGAAATAAAAGTATATTCTCCAAAGGATGGAGACCTCATGAGAAATAGAGACCCTGTTGAGATTGTGTATAAATACAGGAAGGCTGGTGCATGTGCAATTTCTGTTGTTACAGAACCAAGGTATTTCAAAGGAAGTTTAAAACTTTTGGAACTTATCCGAAAAAATACAGATTTACCTATTTTAAGAAAAGATTTTATCCAGAACATAAACCAGATTGAAGAAACCAAAAAAATAGGAGTAGAAGCAATTCTCCTTATTACCTGTATGCTATCCTGTAAAAAACTTTTTGAATTAAATAAATACGCTCATAAGTTAGGTCTTGAGACAGTTGTTGAAGTTCATAACCAGAAAGACCTGGAGAAGATTAAAGATTTAGAATTAGATATTATTGGTATTAACAATAAAGATATACTGAATTTAGAGCGAGATGAGGAAAAAATTAATCCTACACTTGAATTACTTGATAAAATCCCTAATTCTGTAATTACTGTAAGTGAAAGTGGGATAAGAACAATTAAAGATGTTAGAAAAGTTATTAAAGCAGGATGCGATGCAATATTGATGGGAACAGGTTTGCTTAAAGCAAAAGATATTCAGCAAATGGTGAAAACAATTGTAACATTGAATTACTGAAATGACGAAAGTGAAAATATGTGGAATAACAGAACTTGAAGATGCTCTTGTTTGTATAGAAGCGGGTGCTGATTTTCTTGGTTTTGTTACTGAATTTCCTGTCCCTGTTGTCTGGAATTTAAATAGGGAAAAAGCCAGAGAGTTGATAGAGAAAGTTCGCAATAAAATTGCTACTGTGGTGGTAACTTCAGGCCCAATTAATAAAATTTTTGATATTGTTGAACTTACCAGACCTCATTTTCTGCAATTACATGGAAAAGAAAAATTAAGCGATATCATAGAAATTGTTAATAAACTTACCCCCCTTGGGATAAAAATTATCAAAGCACTTCCAATCCAGCTTGATACAAGGAAAGCATTTTTTGAAATAGAAGAACCAGAAGATGCGCTCCTTGCTATTCAATCTACAGGTGTTTGGGCGATAACAGTTGATTCAAAGACATCAAAAATGCCAGCAGGAACTGGTAAGGTTTTAGATTGGAAATTGGTTAAAAGATTAAGAAGGGTAGCAAATATCCATTTCTTCCTGGCAGGGGGACTTACTCCTCATAATGTTCAGGTAGCAATAAAAGAGGTTAATCCTTATGGAGTTGATGTAATTACAGGGGTTGAGAAAATACCTGGTAAAAAAGACCCTGAAAAAGTGAAATTGTTTATAAAAGCGGTAAAAAAATAAGTTATAAGAATGTTGCACTATACTTTCTGGTCATTTGTTTTATATGTTATAATATTGATATGAAAAAGATATTTTTGATTTTTATTATTTTGGCAGGAATTCTTTATAGCGGTGAAATATATACAGGATTAAAACAGGTGGTAAAAAAAGAAGTGGAGAAAACTTTTTCTGTATATGCAAAAGAAAGGGCTAGTGGTGCATATAACCTTTCAATAATCAGGAATTCTCACTCTATATCTTTTCTTTTGAGATTACTTGATGACGAGGTTCCAACCTGGTGCAGGTATAATAACCATGGTTTGTGGACTTCCCCTGCAAAAGAGGCAAGAGAGGCGCTGGTAAAAATAGGAAGACCTTGTTTAAAATATATCTTTCTTGTTCTTGAAAATAAACATCCTTATGTAAAACTGAATAAATATAATGAGAAAAATTTAATTTATGTTTTGAAAAAAATAACTGGTAAAGATTTCAAAGATAAGAATGATTGGATAAACTGGTGGAAAAAGCAATCCAGTTAGTTCTAATTAT
>JAGGVW010000171.1 GCA_021157805.1 bacterium | reverse complement strand
TTTTTTTCAATTGCTCTTTTCAGAGTATTAACTATAGTTTCCTGTCCAACAAACTCATCAAAATTTTGGGGTCTGTATTTTCTTGCCAGAACTTTATACATTTTTATTCCCTTTTCCAGGTCGGACCTCGCAACTGATGATTGCTAAACGGAGGGGGTGGGATTGTGCTATCTGCAAACCGATAACGCACCATCCCCTCCCATGATTGCTAAACGGAGGGGGTGGGATTCGAACCCACGACCCGCTCTTTTAGCGGATACACGCTTTCCAAGCGTGCGCACTCGTCCACTATGCGACCCCTCCAGAACCCTTTTTTTCTGGAGAGAAAATTTTCGCAGGAAATTCATATCCTGCTTTTAACCTTTTGTAAAACAACTTTTTTGCAACTCTGTTTAAATCATTATAAGTAATTTCTCCCCTTTCAAGCATTTTAAGTTGTTCTTTTGCTTTTTCTCTCTTTTTTCTATGAATTTTTTCCATTTCTCTATCAAGTTTTCCCATTTCAAACTCCTTTTTTCTATAATATTTGGATTTTATAAAAAGATTATATTGGATAAACTTTTTCAGGTCAAGAGAACGAATATGGTATAATAGAAAAAATGAAAAGGGTTTTTTTAACTGGTTGTTGTGGATTTATTGGCTGGAAAGTTGGAGAAATCCTTTTAAAAAGGGGATATGATGTTTTTGGAGTTGATAATCTAAACAATTATTACGATGTGAGGTTAAAGGAATGGCGACTTGAAAGATTGAGTAAAAGGAATATAAAATTTGAAAAAGCAGATATATCAAATCCAGATATTAAAAAGTTAATAAAGAAATTTTCTCCTGATGTTATTATAAACCTTGCAGCAAGAGCAGGTGTGAGAAGTAGTATAGAAGAGCCATTTATTTATTTTAGAACAAATACTCTTGGAACATTAAATCTACTTGAAATATGTAAAGAATTGGGAATAAAAAAGTTTATTCTTGCTTCAACTTCTTCTCTTTATGCAGGACAGAAAACCCCATTTTCAGAAAAGCTTGCTGTGAATACTCCAATTTCTCCCTATGCGGCAAGTAAAAAGGGTGCAGAGGTTATCTGTTATACTTATCATTATCTTTATGGAATAAATACTATAATTTTCAGATATTTCACTGTTTATGGACCTTGTGGAAGACCTGATATGAGTGTTTTTAAGTTTATAAAACTTATTGATGAAGGAAAGGAAATCACTGTTTATGGAAATGGAAATCAGAGTAGGGATTTCACCTATGTTGATGATATAGCAAAAGGGACAATTAAAGGCATTAAACTGGATGGGTTTGAAATTATAAATCTCGGGAATAATAGACCATATAAATTAAATGAAATGATTGGATTGATTGAGAGAAATCTCGGAAAAAAAGCAAAAATAAAATATGCCCCTTTCAATAAAGCAGATATAAAGAAAACACACGCAGATATAAGAAAAGCAAAAAGATTACTTAAATGGGAACCTGAAATAGACCTCCCCGAAGGTATAAGGAAAACAGTTTTGTGGCATAAGAAGAATAGAAGTTTTCTGAAAGAAATAAAGTTAAACCCTTAATGTGAAAATCTCTCAGGAATACCAAATACATAAGGTTTTTTTGAATATGGATTTTTATAAACAAGAACTTTTGTCTGATATACTTTTTCAATATTCTCATAGGTTAAAACTTCTTCCACTTTCCCTTCTTTAAAGATTTCTCCATTTTTCAAAAGAATGAGATACTCACAGTATTCAGAAGCGAGATTTAAATCGTGAAGGATTGAAATTATAGTAAGTCCATCTTTATTCAACTTCTGGAGTATATCCATTATTTTAAACTGGTGTCCTATATCAAGATGAGAGGTTGGTTCATCAAGCAATAAAAGAGAGGGTTGCTGAACAAGTGCCTGAGCCAGGTATGTTCTCTGTTTTTCTCCATCAGAAAGTTCCCATATCTTTCTTCTTTTCAATTTTTCCAGTTCAAGTAATTTTATTGTTTCCTTGAATATTTTGAAATCATCTTCGCTTAATCTTCCAAATCTTCCAGTATAGGCAAATCTTCCCATTATGATAAATTCTTCAACTGTATATGAAAAATGAATATCAAACCCAGAAGGCAAATATGCTACTTTTTTTGCTAACTTTAAAGGTGGAATTCTGTAAATATTTTCTCCTTCAAGTAAAATTTCTCCCTTTTTTGGTTTCAATATTCCTGCAAATGTTTTTAAAAGTGTTGTTTTTCCTGCTCCATTTGGTCCTATAATTCCTGCAAATACCCCCTTTTCAATTCTTAACGAAATATTTTTTATTATCTCTTTCTCTCCATAACTCACAAAAAGATTTTTTATTTCAAGCATTACCATAACTCCTGATATCTGGTTTTCATTAAAAGAAAAAGGAAGAATATTCCTCCAAAAAACCCGGTTATAACTCCAACAGGTATTTCAAGTGGTTTTATAATTGTTCTTGAAATTGCATCAGCAATTATAAGAAATCCACTTCCAGTTATGAAACTTACTGGTAAAACTTTTCTGTTTGATGAACCAAAAATAAATCTTGAAATGTGAGGAATTATAAGTCCGACAAAACCAATTATTCCTGCGAGAGAGACACAAAAACCAGTGATTAAAGCACAGAGAAAAAAGGATATTTTTTTCTCCTTTTCAAC
>JAGGVW010000128.1 GCA_021157805.1 bacterium | reverse complement strand
CTTATAAGGCAGATTTTATATATGATAATATAATGATTGCAGCAAATGTTATCTATGCATCTTATAAATATGGTGTAAAAAAGCTGCTTAATTTGGGCTCATCCTGCATCTATCCAAAGTTTGCTCCTCAGCCAATGAAAGAAGAATACTTACTTACAGGAAGTTTAGAGCCAACGAATGAGCCATATGCCATAGCTAAAATTTCCGCGATAAAACTTTGTAGGTATTTCAATGAGCAATATGAAACAAATTTTGTCTCTGTAATGCCCACTAATCTTTATGGGCCAAATGATAATTTTGATTTAGAAAAATCTCATGTTTTGCCTGGACTTTTGAGAAAATTCCATCTTGCAAAACTCCTTTCCCAAGAAAACTATGATGATATCTTTCGTGACCTTAAACGCTTTGGTAATTTTCCCAATCAATCATTGACGCCGGAGGATACTTCGTTTATTACTGACCATCTTTCTCAATTTGGCATCACCAAAGAGGCAGTTATTCTTTGGGGCACGGGGAATCCTTATCGTGAATTTCTCTATGTAGATGATCTGGCAGATGCATGTGTATTTTTGATGCAAAATTATGACGCAAAAGATATTGGCGAGTTTGTGAACATTGGGACAGGGAAGGATTTAAGGATTAAGGAGCTTGTCGAGTTGATTAAAGATGTTGTGGGGTTTGAAGGTAAGATAAAGTGGGATAGTTCAAAACCGGATGGAACACCGCGAAAGCTCCTGGATGTTTCAAGGTTAAACAAACTTGGCTGGCAAGCAAAGACAGGATTGGAAGAAGGAATAAGAAAGACATACAAGTGGTATAGGGAAAATACCTTGAGAGTTAGGATTTGATTTTTGAGAGAAAGAGAAAAAAGGGTCGGCCCTTGACATAGGACAAATTAGATAATAATAGCCTCTTTTCAACAGTCTGAACAGCCTGGGGGTCGTGTCTTCACATTTGATATTTTTTATTTTAAAACGTAAAAACGTGTGAACGTGAAAACGTAGAAACGGGGGATTGACAGGGGAATGATAATTCATTATAATGAAAGATGATAATAAAAAAATGAAAAATTATAGGAATAAAATGAAAGACCCAAAAGATAGATTATATCATCAGACACCTTTAAAAATTCTCTCTTTTCTTTCCAGATATCCTGAGAAAATATTTTCTGAAAGAGAAATTCAAAATGCTACCAGAGCAAGTATTGGCTCTGTTAATCAGACCTTAAAGTTATTGTTAGAATTAGATATAGTAACAAGAGAAAGAAAAGGCAATGTATTTCTTTACCAGGTAAATTCAACCAGTTTCCTGCTCAAGTATTTTAAGATTTTTGAAAATCTTCTTTACATTTATGATTTTGTCAAAAAAGTAAAACCCTATGCTTCTGAAATAGTCCTTTATGGGAGTTGTGCAAAAGGTGAAAATAACGAGGATAGTGACATAGATATTTTTATTAAAACAGAATATAAGGCTAAGGTGAGAAAGATTGTGAATAAATATAGAATTAGAGAAGATAAACTTAAAGCAGTTATACTTGACCCTTTAGAGATAGCCTCTTCTAAAAAATCCGATGAGGTGTTCTATAATGAGATTAGAAAGGGTATAGTGTTATGGAAAGGTAAACCTACTTATGAAGAAGTATAGTTTAGAGGAAGCCATTGAAAAAGAAGAATTATTCCTTTCTCAAGTGGTCCTAAACTTGTTCGTAGAGAATTAGAAGCAGCAAAAGAAGATTTAGAGGATGCTAAGGATTTATTCTCTCGAGGGCGTTTTAAATCTGCTACCACTATTGCTTATTATGCCATATTTCATACCGCCCGTGCTCTTTTATATAAGAAGAAATATCGAGAGAAAAGTCATATTCAGTTAGCTTTCGCTATAAAAGCTCTCTATGTAGATAAAGGAATTCTTCCACAGAAGTATTATGATAATTTTATTTTAGCTTTAGACTTACGTGAAATGGCAGATTATAAAAGGAAATATTCCAAAGAAGGAGCAAAGAGATTAATTTTCTCAGCAGAGGAATCGATTAAATTAGTAGAAGAAATTATTAGTAGAAAAGTATAATAAAATCATTTATAGCAGTTAGTTCGTCCCGTAAAGTCGCTTTGTGCCAGCGGGTGAGATAGCTTATGGTTGATAGTAGACGGGGGAACGTAAAGACGGGAGAATGTATAGGTTTTCACATTTTTTTGTGATGTTGCCGAATGGTATAGTATAATTAAAAGAAAGTTTTATTATGTAAACCTAAACCAGGAGGGAAAAAGTGGATGAGAAAAAGTTTCCTGAGCAGGCAGAAGCAGAAAATCATCCTTACTCTGAGGATGAAATAGACCTTGCTGATTATCTACGTATTATCTGGAAGTGGAGGAAATTAATTATATCAGGAACATTAATTTGTGTATTTATAACCGGGATAATAAGTTTTTTAATGCCAAAAATTTATGAAGTTTCTTCAGTTATTGAACCAGGAATAATTGGATTTAATCAGAAAGGTAATTTTATCTATATTGATTCTCCTACAAATATTAAGGAGAAGATAAACAAAGGTGCTTATAATGGAAAAATACAAAAAGATTTGCATTTAGAACCTAAGACCGGGCTTGAATTTAAAGCTACAATAGGCAGAGAAGCCAAGGCAATAAAGATTACTTCTCAGTGGGAAGAGAAGGATATAAATCTTGGAGTAAGAGCCACACAAAAATTGCTCCAACTAATTTCCAATGATTACAAAAAAATCGTTGAACAAAGAAAGAGCGATATTGATAAACAAATCCTCTTAAAGCAAAATGAGATTAGTGAAATTGAAACACAAAAAAAAAGATATAGACAAACAAATTAAGCTTAAGCTGAATGAAATTGAGAAAATACAAAGAGAAATAAAACTACATCAGGCAAACCTTGAGAACATCAGGGAAAGGAAAAAAGTGTTATTGGAGGAGATGAAGAAAGTTAAAGAAAATACAGAGAAAATTATTCAGCAAAGAGACAAACTTCTGAGAAGTAAAGGTGCTGGTAGGGATATATCTCTTCTTCTTTATTCCACTACGATTCAGCAAAACATAATTTATTTTAATCAATTGAGTAAT
This sequence comes from bacterium, assembly GCA_021157805.1. The sequence continues at coordinate 1,984 of JAGGVW010000128.1, read as the reverse complement.
CAGATTTACGATTTGAGAGCCAGAGAGAAGAAAATAGAAGCCGAAATTGATAAGTTAAACAAAAATATAGATGATCTCAAAACTGAGATAGAAAGACTTAACTTAAAGAAGATGGAAAGCTTGCAGGCTAAAATAGATGATATCAAAGTCGAAATAGATGCTTTGAATACGATGAAGGAATTCATTAGTGCTAAAAAAGTTATTCAAGAACCACAGGTCTCATTACATCCCATCAAACCAAAAAAGAAGTTGAATGTTTTGGTTTCTCTGGTTTTGGGCTTATTCTTTATGACTTTTCTTGCTTTCTTTTTAGAATATATCAGAGGAAGTAAAAATAAAATTTTTGCCAAGTGAAAAATGTAAAAATTATTTTTCTCGTTGTAACTGACATATTACTGGCAGTATCAGGTGTTCTCTTAGCCTATCTGGTAAGATTTGGTAAACTTGTTACGCCTATCTTTTTAAGGCATTTTCCTCTTACTCCTCTAATTATAACTCTTTATATTTCGGGGCTGTTTTTAAGCCGCAGTTATCGAGAAAGATTCATTTCAGGGATAGAGGTATTTAAAAATGTATTTACGGCTATAGGAGGAGCGACTTTTGTTTTTTTAACCATTCTTTATGTTTTTCGCACAAAACTGGGAAGTTTCCCTTCCAGTATTATTTTCTTATCTTTTTTAATAAATAGTATTTTTCTTTCTGCGGCAAGAATTATCGTGTATAAAAAAGAAAAAAGGTTGGGAGAAAGGATTCTTTTTGTAGATAAAAATAACTTTGGGCGTTCTTTGCAGCAAATACAGAGAAAAATAGCAGATAAAATAGTGATAACACAAGATTTGAATTATAAAGACCTTTATGTTTTGCTTAATTTAGCAACAGAATATAATCTCAAAGTTTCTGTAAGGCCCAAATTATATGAGAAATATTTGCAGGGAAAATTTTCTCAAGGTATGGATTATAATTTATCCTGCCATCTGGAAAATAATAGTCGGTTAGAAGAGGTTATTGTAAGAATGGTTGATATTTTACTATCTTCATTTATGTTATTTATTTTTTCTCCTTTTATTTTATTAATGGCTTTACTTATAAAATTGGATAGCCCGGGACCGGTAATATATAAACAGAAAAGAGTGGGTAAGGATGGACAAGTTTTTACACTTTATAAATTCCGAACCATGATAAAAGATGCTGAAAAATCAACGGGGCCGGTTTGGGCATCTCCAGATGATTCTCGTGTCACTTCTTTAGGAAGAATGTTACGCAGGACTCGTTGGGATGAATTGCCTCAGTTATTTAATGTGATAAAAGGAGAGATGAGTTTGGTAGGTCCCAGGCCTGAACGCCCCCATTTTGTAAAACGGCATAAAGCCCTTCAAGGAATGAGACTTGCAGTGAAGCCTGGTCTTACAGGATTGGCTCAGATAAGAAGTTTTTACGATTTAAAACCTGTCCACAAAATAAAGTATGATTATTTATATATTCAAAAAAGGTCTATTATATTGAATCTTTATATCTTACTGAAAACTCTACCTGTTATCTTTTTAAGGAAAGGCTGGTAATAAAGTTTTAAAACCATGGCTGATACGAAGTTCAAAATTAGAAAAAGAATAGCAAGAGTTTTTTATATATGCCTTATAATAAATTTCTCATTTTTTTTAGGTTTCGGGATTTTTCACGAGAGAATTACTAAATACTGTTTTGTAATAGGAGTGGGTTTATTTCTCTTAATGAAAATTATAGAGGTAAAAGAGCCCTTTTTAAACTGGTCTTATTTCAATAACCCTATTACTAAATCTATTATGGTATTTATATTTGTATGTTTTTTATCTACAATTTGGAGCAGAAATTTTTCCCATTCACAAGAGGTTTTTTTTCAAAGATATATCCCATATTTCATATTATTTTTTATGGCTTATAGTATAGGCCGTAGTGATAAATCTCTTAAAATTCTGGTGAAAGTTCTTATGATAGGAGCATTTATCGT
>JAGGVW010000158.1 GCA_021157805.1 bacterium | reverse complement strand
TTTACACCAATTCCTTTTACTCCTAAAAGTGCCTCAAAATCATTTATTTTCTGCGAAGATATTTCTAAAAAAACATTCTCAAGACGCTTTCTATTCACATTTTCCCAGAAGATTTGATGATGATATGGAAGAGAAAGAGACGGGATTTTTTTCATTGTTGATAAAATTTCTTTCTTTTCTTTTAAAAGCAGGACACAATTTTTTTGACACTGTTGATTTTCATCTGAAACAAGATTTATAACAAAATTTTCTTCTCTTCCACAAATTCCTTTATGTGGATTGACAACAAAACTTTCAACTTCTTTACTCAACCAGTGATACCTTCTTGCCATTCTATTTTCTGGATTCATTCCCTGCTGTATTACAGCCCACAAATTATCTTTTACATCAAAAAGTATAAAATGCTGGTAAATCTGGTAGCCATCCTGGACTGCAATATTATCAACTTTGGCAGTTATTCTACTGACATAAATCAACTTTTCTGAAGAAATACCTTTTCTTTCGGAATAATCTTTTATCTCCTCTGGTGTTTTTAATCCATCCTTCCCTTTCCCACCAGCAATATAAACACCATACTCACCTGATACCTCATTCAGTGCTTCTTTTAAAGCATAAAGAGTTGTTGTAGTTAAACCACTGCTATGCCAGTCAAAACCAAGAACACATCCAAGTGATTGAAACCAGACAGGATGAGAAATGCGTTCAAAAAACACTTCTTTTCCATAATTTTCAAATATTGTAATACATATTTCTCGAGCAAGTTTTCTCATTAAATTGAATAAATATTCAGGGGCTTTTCCATAATGAAGAGGTAAATTTGCTATACCTGTTCTTCTCATTTCCAGGTTATTGAAAAGGTAAAGAGATTCCTTCTTCCCACTGTTTGAATTAAACTTCCATCAGCAATACCTACAGCAAAATCAACTTCTTTCTTAAGTTGATATTTCCATAAACTTTTTTTATCATACGAAAGGAAATAAAGATATTTACCTTTTTTACCTGTAAGAAGTTCAAGTATTAAGGGGGAAAAAGTTGCAAAATTAACATCTGAATCAGAAGAAAAATTTTTTATCAAATTGCCGTTTTTTTGAAAAATATAAATCTTTCCATCTTCTGTTGAAACACTGATAAATTTGCTATCTGAAGATATTTTAATTGTTTCAATTTTACTCTTTAAGTTTTTCTTCCATCCTATATTTCCATCATCAGAAAAACAGAATAAATCTCCATTTTCAATCCCGACAAAAACATTGTGGGCATCAGGAGAAATTTTCACAATATTTATCCATCCAGGCATTTTAAAATCCCAGAAAACTTCACCTTTTTTGTCAATATAATAAACTTTATTGGTTATTCCAGTTGCAAGAAATCTGCCATCTTTTGAAATATCCACTCCCCTCCCGTAATTTTCCAGTTTTTTACTCCAGAGAACAAAACCATATCTGCTAACAAAATAAAGTTTTCCATTGAGACAAAGGAAAGAAAAATAATTACCATCAGGGGAAACAGCAACTTTAACTATTTTATCCGGTAAGGAAAGTTTTTTTATTAGTGAGCCCTTGTTGGATAATAAATAAACAGAACCATTCTCACTTCCAATGACTGTAACTTTTCCATCTTTAGAGATTTTTATGTCAGTTATAATACTATCCGCCTCAAAAGACCATTTAAGTTTATGTTCGGGGATATATAGAAAGGAAGGAATATCCTTCCCCTGAAATTTATAACAAAATCTTTCTATCATATTTGGTAAAAATCTTGAATTATCTGTTTTAAATTCATAATTCTCAAAAAATATTTTTTTCTCAGGGTCAAAAACATTAACTTCAAAGATGTATTGAGTATCAATCCTTATAAGAAGTGGCTTTATAACATAATTTGCATTCAAAATTTTGGCAACATAGGAAAGGTCTTCTTCATCTTCTATGTCTTCCTCACTTATATTTTCCTCTTTTAAGACCTTTTTAAGTTGTTTATCTGTCATCAAATTTACATTTGTATTTTTTTCTTTAAATGTGTTAATGAATAAATTATCAAAATCACTCTTTATAAAATCAGGGATGTTGTTATAGTCAACATTTAAAGCAAGAATGTTTAATTTTTTAAAAGCAATTTCAATTTCCTTTATTCTTCTCGTAAGATATGCAACAGAATATTTTTTCCCATTAAAATTTTTCGTTTCAATAACATCTCTAACTTCTTTGTAAATTTCTTCAGCATTTTTCAACATACCTTCTTTCTCAAACACATCTGCAAGTTTCATCATATAGTCAGTATCAGGAATAACACATCTTGAAATATACATCTGATAATATTTTATTGCTTCCTTATTTCTATTATGTGAAAAAGCATAATCACCAACTATTCTGTATAAATAACCTTCTGGAGTTGCAAACTTCAAATACTTCATTGCTTCTCTATCCTCTGGCCATCCAACAGGCCAGTTTGAAGGAGAAAAAGGAAGAACTTTTTCTGTTTTTCTTAAAGAAAGACGAAGATAATAATCTGCATATGAAATTTTACCTTTTGTGTCAAAATAATTACTTTTCTTTAAATACTCCTTTATATAATCTGGAAAAACAACAAGAACCTTTTTATTCTTCTCATACCATTCACTTGCAAAAGCAGTAGTAAAAAAGATTAAACAAAGTAAAAGTGTAGTTTTTCTCATAATGACTCCTTGAAAATCAAAAGTCCAAATTGCTCAGGGTCATCTATTCTTCCTGTCCATGTTGAAGTAGATTTTTCATTTATTTCTCTTAAGAAATTTATATCCCACTTATCACCATTGTTTATTCCTTTTACATTTAAATCACTTAATGGAATGGATATTTCAGCAATCCATCTGTTTGATTCAACACTGCTTTTTGCCACCCAGTTTGATTTCCAGTTCCTTTCTGGTTCATCATTGCCCACATAAAACTTCCAGACATAAGAATATTTTATCAATTCAAGAGGGTGAAGAACAAACTGATACCATTGGTTCTCAGAATTAAAAGGATTTATAGATATTGTTATAAAATCCCTTGAATTCAAGTCTATCTCAGAGCCACTCTGGTCTTCACAAATTATAAGAAAATAAAGATTTTTATCATCATAACAGGCTGCCACCTTTGTCTGAATACCGTATGGAACTTTCTCGCCTTCAATTCTTATAAATCTGTTGCTTTTTTTTACCATCTGCCAGTATCTATCATTATCTTTTCCATCAACATCAATCATCCCTGTTATTTTATAAGCAAACATAAATTTTTCAATTACTTCCTGGATACCAAGTTTTTCTTTATAAATTTTTTCCCTTATTTCCGGTATTTTACATCTCAAAGAAAGAGGTATTGAATTGCTATTTAAATACATATCTGCTTCTGTTCTCAGCGGTTCAATATTCTGCTCTGAAATCCTTACAAGAAATTCAAGTCCTTTTATCTCTCCCATTTTAGCAAGAGCGTAAGCAGAAGTCAGTTTCACATTAAGTTCTCCATCTTTCAACTTCTGTAAAAGAATACTCGTGCTTCTTTTATCTTTTAGAAAACTCAAAATTTCTACTGCTTTCTTCTGATATTCAGAATTGGAACTATTAATAAAATTCATAGCATATGGGAAAGCATCTTTTTCTCCCATTTTAGCAAGAGCATAAGCACAGTAAAGCTGGAATTCAGGGTCAAAATGTTTCAGTCCTTTTTTAAGAAGAGGAATTGCACTTCTATCTCCTATTTCACCAATGGCAATTGCAGCCATCTTTCTTGTCTCAATATCTGAACTTTTAAGTGCTTCTTTTATCCCTTTTGAGAAAAATCTTTCTGGCTTTTCAATAACCAATCTAACTGCTTTATTTCTAACTTCAGGATAATCACTTATAAGCATTTTATAAATCAGTTCCTTCACCTCATATGTTTTAATAATTGCATCAACTTTATTGATTACAAACTCTCTATCTTTTGAATCTGGACTTTTAATTTTCTTAACCATTTCCCTTACTATATCTATCAAAATCTTTCTACTTTCATCTCTCACCCTTTTACATTTTTCATTCTTTTCAAGATAAGAAAGTATTTCCAGATAATCATTATCAAACTTGCCAAGATATGATAAGGACCCAAATGCTCCCTAAATCATTCATGGGGCAGGGATT
>JAGGVW010000022.1 GCA_021157805.1 bacterium | reverse complement strand
TTTATCATATATAGAAGTATAAAGATAAGTAAAAGCGGTTCTATATGTCAGTTCAATCTTTCCATTTGATTTTATCCCATTATGTAAATAATAAATTAAATCAACTTTTTCATGACTTTCATCTGAAGGCATTTTTAATTCATAAAACCTTATTTTACAATCAGATTTCAAAATTTTTATATAACCATCTGCATTTCTATTTCTCATTTGAGGTGTAGCAAATGCCCTGGGAAAACAAAATCTTATAAAAGAGTTTTTAGGTAATCCTTTTTCTCCTGCGTTATAAATAAAATGAAATTCAGTTGGTGTTCCAGTGATAATCTTTGATGGAGAAATAAATGTTTTCCCTGCTTTTTCCCTTGATAAACCAAATAGTTTTTTTTCAACTTCTTCAATACTTCCTTTAATTTCTTTTTTAATCTGAGTAGTTATTAAAAAATAAGAATTTAGAGATGTTTCGTAATCAATGTTATAAACTTTTAACTGCCCGAACCCATTTGTTCCAGAGTTAATATCTGTAATTCCATAATCAATCCATCTGTATTTCCCGTCTTTAATTTTAACAGGAGTAAATTTATGATGGTCAATAAAAATTATTGGTTTACCTTTTTCACATAAGAGATAAAGCCGTTTTTTCTTTTCAGTATGAGGGTAGAAAAAAACCATATCGCAGAAATTCATTCCTGGATAAAAAGTTGCATCTTTTAAAGGAAAAATTCTATCTGTTCTTTTATCCATTTTTTATTATTTTAGCATTTCTGAAACTTTGAAAAATTTTTCTTCATCTCCTTCTGGACCAATCATAGCAAGATGGAAGTTATTTTGAGTAAAAAGTTTTTCTGCTATTTCTTTAATATCTTTTTCAGAGACACTTTTTATATTTTCAATAATTTCTTTTACTGGCGTAATCTTTTTTCTTAAAAGACGCTGTTCTCCGAGAAACATCATATATTCCAAATTCCCTTCAAGTTCCATAAGAGTATGCGAAATTATATATTTTTTTGCTCTTTCAATTTCTTCTTTTTTTACTCCTTCATTTCTTATTTTTATTAGTTCTTCAGTTACTGCTTCTGCTGTTTTTAATGAATTGGAAGGATTGACACCTGCTGAAATTATAAAAGCACCTGTATCAACATAACTTCTTGTAAAACTTCTTATATCATACGCAAGCCCCATCTCTTCTCTTATTCTGTTAAAAAGTCGGCTGCTCATATTACCACCAAGAATTGTATTTAAAACACTTAAAGGATATTTTCTCCTGTCTTCTCTTGAAAAAGCAATACCACCTAAAACAATATGTGTTTGCTCTGTCTCTTTTTTTAAGATTTTGACTTTTGGTCCTTTTCCATTCCCGTCCCATTTATCAAAATTGGATTTTTTCCCTTTCCTTACATCAAAAAAGTTATAAAGTAATTTTTTTACTTTTTTTTCTGAAAAGTTTCCAGCGATGCTTATAACAATGTTTGAAGAATTGTAAAATTTCTTCAAATATTTTTTCATATCTTCTTTTGTAATTTTTTTAACTGTCTCTACTGTTCCAGCAATTGGTCTTCCAAGATGGTGTTTATAAAAGAGAATACTATCAAAAATTTCATATACATATTTTGCTGGGATATCTTTATACATATTAATTTCTTCAAGAATAACAGACCTTTCTTTTTCTATATCTTCTTCTTTAAGAGAAGGGTTTTTAATCATATCAGAAAGAACATCAAATGTTCTTTCAATATATTCATCAAGTATCTTAATCCAGTAACAGGTTGCTTCTTCAGATGTAAAGCCATTAAGTATTCCTCCAACCCCTTCAATTTCTTCCTTTATCCGATTTCCAGTCCTCTTTTTTGTCCCTTTAAATAGAATATGCTCAATAAAATGAGAAATACCTGCTATTTTGTCGTTTTCTGTTCTACTTCCTGCTTTTATAAAGACACCTACAGCAACTGAACTGAATTCAGGAATTTTTCTGTAAATTAACTTAATTCCCTTTTCTGTTTTATATTCTTTCCATTCCATTGTTTTCTCCTTTTTAATTTTTCTTGACGTCTGTTTTATATATTGTATATTAACATAAAAAATTATAAAAAAGGAGGAAAAAATGAGAATAGGTTTTATGATGAAATTTGATAAAGAAAGAATTGAATTTGCAAAAAAGGTTGGATTTAAAAGTTGTGAATTAAGAGTTTCTCCAGAGGACGAGTTTTTCCCGGGGAATCCTGATTGGGAGAAAAAAGCAGAAGAAGTTGCTGCCTATTACAAAGAGAATGATATAAGAATTTCCTGTCTTGCTGCTTTTTATGTTAATCATATGGATGAAACAAAAAAAGAAGAGTATAAAGAACTTGTCAGAAGTTCAATAATTCTTGCTGAAAAAATGGGAGTTAAAGTTGTGGCTGGATTTTCTGGAAGAGTTATTGGAAAACCACTGGAGGAAAGTTTACCAGAATTTATAAAAATATGGAGCGAACATTCAAAATTTGCAGAAAGTCATGGAATTAAAATTGCTTTTGAGAACTGTCCTATGGGAAATTTTCATACTCCCTGCAATGGAACTAATTTTATGTGTACACCTGAAATGTGGGAAAAAGCATTCAATGAGGTTAAATCAGAGGCAATTGGCCTTGAATGGGACCCAAGTCATTTAATATGTCAGTTTATAGAACCAGTTTCTACAATAAGGAAATTTGGAAATAGAATATACCATGTCCACGCAAAAGATGCTCATATAAATAGAGATTTACTTTCTCAGTATGGAATATGGTATCCCGGGGCAATTGAACATTGTTTTGCTGGATTTGGAGATACTGACTGGAATTTATGTATAAAAGAGATGGTAAGATGTGGATATAAGGGGGACTTAAATATTGAGGGACGGCACGATGCAGTGTATAATGATAGAGGAGATGAAAAAAGAGAAGACGAAGGGCTTATAATTTCATTTAAATATTTAAGCCAGTTTGTAGTTCAGGACTGAAAAATGTATAAAGTAAAAGATTTAATGAATAAAGAGATTATAAGTGTTCAGATAGATACGAAATTTAAAGATATATTGAATACATTTTATAAATATAAATATCATACTCTTCCAGTTTTAAGGGATAAAGAACTTGTCGGTGTTATAAAGTGGGAAGATATATTCCAGATTTTTAAGCCACATCCCAAATATATTGAAGAATTTGTTTCAAAACTTACATTTATACCAAGAGAATACAGGGATGTATTTAATATTGATTTAAGTTTTGAAATATCTCCGGAAGTCCTTGCCCTATGCGTTGCAGCAGATTTATTAAATACTAATTATTTAGCAGTAACAGAAGACGAAAATGTCTCAAAAGTTTACAAAAAGATGAAAGAAAGGAATGTTACAAAAGCATTTGTTATTGATGAAGACGGTAACTTAGAAGGAATTTTGAGTTTACTTGATATTATTCTCGGGATTTTCAAAAAGAAGGGCTTTATTTAATTCTTTACAATAAGAAAAAAATGAATCTGTTTCTATTAATAGGATTGTTAATTGTTTTAGGGTATTTGGCAGGGAAAGGATTTTTAAAAATAGGACTTACAAGTATTCTTGGGTTTTTACTCGTCGGTGTAATTCTTGGTTCTGTGTTAAAAATTTCTACTCCTCCTAACTTTGGTGAAATAATTTCAGGACTTACTCTCTCCCTTGTAGGATATACTGTTGGAACAAGTTTTTCTTTGGATTTTCTGAAGGAAATGGGAAAGAAGATGGTCATCATTCTTATTGTTGAAGTTATTATAACATTTATTTTTGTTTTTGCATTTGTTTATCTTTTAACAAAAAATCTGCCTCTTTCAATAATGCTTGCTTCTCTGTCAACAGCAACAGCTCCAGCAGGAACAGTTGCTGTTTTAAGAGATTTGAGGGCAAAGGGTTCTTTAACAAATATGTTAATCGCAATAGTTGGTCTTGATGATGGAGCAGGTATTCTTATGTTCACTGTTGGAGCGGCTCTTACAAAAACAGTTCTTGGAGTTCATGGAAGTTTACTTTCATCAATTTTAAATCCCCTATGGGAAATTTTAGGAGGGACTTTTCTCGGTTTTGGAATTGGATTTTTATTTTCTTTAATCTTAAAAAATTTTAAATTTTCAGAAGATGGAATATTTACACTTTCTCTTGGTATACCTTTTCTTACCTGGGGTATTGCTCAGTGGATTAATATTTCTCCAATACTTTCCTGTATGGTTGTTGGTGCAACTTTAATCAATTTAGATAAAGAAAAAGGTCTTCAAACAAATAAGATTCTTGATAAAGTTATGACTCCATTTTTTCTTTTATTTTTTGGAAGTGTTGGTATGGAAATAAAAATTACAAAACTGATGCAGGTTGGGTTAATTTCTCTCCTTTATTGTCTGGGAAGAACAATAGGAAAGTGGATTGGTGGATATATAGGTGGAGCAATTGCGCAGGTTGAAGAAAAAGTTAAGAAGTGTCTTGGTCCCGGACTTTTCAATCAGGCAGGGGTTGCTGTTGGACTTGCTTATTTAACATTTCACGAATTGCCTGGATTTAAAACACTTGGAGAAACAATCCTTGTTTCAATAGCGATAACAACTGCAATTTTCCAGTTTTTCGGTCCT
>JAGGVW010000252.1 GCA_021157805.1 bacterium | reverse complement strand
TGTTTCAGAAGCAGATGGAAGTTTTACTCTTTCTAATGTTCCAGCAGATTCTTATGGCATTGCAATTAAGGCAAGTAAAAATGGTTATAAAGATTCCTACACAATGCCTATGGGTGTTGGAGAAGAAGATGAGGATGAAATTCCTATTATTCTTCTTTCAAGTTATGTTTACAATTTTCTTGTTCAGGGTGGAGACGCTCCTGGTCATACAGAAGGGAAAGGAGATATTATAGGTGAAGTTGATGACCTTAATGGGGACCCTGTTTCAGGGGTTTCAATTCAGGCAAAGTATATAGAAAACGGTGATGATGCTGGAACAGTTATGTATTTTAATGATGAGATGCAACCAGACGATTCAAGGGAAGCAACAGGAAATTCTGGAATTTTCTGTATTTACAATGTTGACCCGGGAAAGCCAATTCAGATAACAGCAACAAGTGCCGGAAAAACATTTTCTTCTCGCATTGCAATTGCCTATTCTGACAGTATCACATTTGTCGGTGTTTTTCAGACAGAAGGAAATCTGGATGTAAATGGAAGCGTTGAGGATGAAGAAGAGAATGCAGTTGAAGGTGTTACTGTTTCAATCCCTGGTACGAATTTCTTCACTCAAACTAATGAAACAGGCAATTTCACCTTGGTTTTACCTGACTTTTCTCCTGTTTTCTTCCGACTTGCAAAGAATGAATATAAAAATATGTATTTTGAAGGATTTATTGATTCAGAAGAAATGGATGAAGAAATCGATCTGTTTATATTGAGTGAGAATGCTTACAATCAATTTCTAAATCAAATTGGAATTACTCATACTTCAGGAAAAGGAGATATTGCAGGTTCAGTTGGTGAAGATGATGGAATTGCAGGAGCAATTGTTAAGGTTTATGCTAAAGATGGGAATGAAGTAAATTGTGAGGTTTACTATATGGATGAAGACAGTAATTTTGATACTTCATTAACTCAAACAACATCTGATGGTGGATTTGTTATTCCGAATTTAGACCCTGGATTTTACTATATAACTGCTATAAAAAACGGTTTTGAATTTCAGATAGTGGGAACTTATGTTTTTGGTGATGGTATAACCATAATTGATGAATTGATTAACTGGCCACCAATCCAATTTCTTTACAAACATCCCCCTCAGGAAGGAGATACACAGGTAGAGACACAAAATGTTGCCAGTGATGCAAAAAGTGTTTCTGTTTTCAAATTTGACCTTTTTGTTAACTATCCTGATGTATATGAAGATTACTTCACAGAACCAAAAAATGTGGTAATTGAATCCATAAAATTTACAGTAGAAGGAACAGGAGACCCATCTTCTTCCCTTTCTTCTGCAAAACTTTACTATTCCTCTGATGGCATAACATATACTCTTGCAGGAGAAGCAACTTCTATAACTCACAATGAAATATTGTTTAACAATTTAAATGTTCAGATTGGTCCTGAAATTAATAATCACTGGAAATTGAAATTTGATTTCAATGGAAATGCAAATACAGGAGATACATTTAGAGTGGAAATTTTAAAAAATTCCGATATTGTTTCTCATGACAGTGACACAGAAACAGGCAACCGTGATGTGACCTGTCAGGGAGACCCAATAATTGGAAATTTTATAACAATTGTCTCTCCTCCTGAAAAACCAGAAAATATCTCTCCTGAAAATGGTGCAACAACCGTCAATCCTATAAACTATGAATTACAGGCGAGTGATTTTTCACCGGGAAATGGAAACACAACCCATCAGGCAACCCGGTGGCAGATAAGAAAAGATGGGGAGACATATGAGACACCAACTTTTGATAGTGGAACGGATACAACCAATCTTACTTCTTACAATACACCTGTTCCACTTGAAGGAAATACTAAATATTGGTGGCATGTCCGTTATCAAAATGGAGATGGTGTATGGAGTGATTGGTCTGACGAGACATCTTTTACAACTACTGCTGGAGGAATAAATCCACCAGGGAAACCGGTAAATTACTCTCCTGAGGATGGAGCAACTGAAATTGATCCACAGGACTGCACTCTTATCGCATTTGCACCAGAACCAGGAGATTCTGATACCTTCCAGACATCTCAATGGCAGATAACAACTACTTCTGGTGATTATTCCAATCCTGTTTATGATGGAACAAGAACATCTCCTCAAGATTTACATATAATACATATTCCTGCAGGGACATTGTCTTACAACACAACTTACTACTGGCATGTAAGATATCAGGATGGGAATGGTGCCTGGAGTGATTGGTCTGATGAGACATCCTTTACAACCAAGGGAGAAAAAGGAGATATAAATGGAGATGGAGGAGTAGACATTTCAGATGTTATTTTGTGCTTAAGGATGGCAATTGGACTTGATACACCTGATCCAGCAGTTGCTGATATGAATGATGATGGAACTGTTGATATTTCTGATGTAATACTGGTTTTAAGGAAAGCGGTTGGGCTTGACTGAAAACATACCCTTTCGGAGGATCAGGCCCTCCGAAAAAAGAAAATGAAAAAAGTTTTATTTTCTTTCTTTTTACTTTCGGCGGGTTTTGTCTTTTCAGCAAGTATATTTGTTGAAAGTTTATCGGTCTTATCATCTCAAAAAGAAATAACTTTACCAGTTAAAATTTCTTCTTCAGAAACTTTTTCTGGTTTTCAATTCACTGTCATTTACAATAAAAATGTTCTGGATTTTGAAGGAGTCGCCAATGGTGATATTGTCTCTGATTATAATGTCTTGGTAAATGAAAAAAGAGAAGGATTTATAAAAATTGCTGGTTTTGACCTGAAACTTGAAGGTGTATCAGGAGAAGGAGTTTTAGTATATATAAAGTTCTTGATAAAAAACAGTGGAAAATCAACTCTTTCCCTACATAATATAAAACTAACTGACAAAAATGGCAAAAAAATCTCCTGTGTATGTAAAAGTGGAGTTATTTATATTGAAGGAACACAACAGGAAACAGAAAAACAATTTTCTTCCTCTCTTCCATCAGAATCTTCTTCTGTATCTTCCACATATAATGTTTTCCCTCCTCCAGGAATTAAAAAAGAAAAAGTAATTAAAAAAGAAAGAGAAATATCAAAGAGAACTTATTATCTCTCATCGCATAAAAAAGAAAGAGAGAAAAAAGGAAAAACTTACAATTTCCAGAAGGGCTCTTTTTCATCAAGTTCAAATAATTGTGTTCTTCTTGTTATGAGTGAGTTTGGAAACCCATCTCCACCTTCAGGATTTACCACTTTTAATAAAGGAGAAAGAATTTCCTGTAAAGTTGAAAAGGAAATACCTCTAAATGAGATGGAGAAAGTTGTCTGTGCTGGATATGAAGGAAGTGGCTCTGCTGGAAATGGGACTTCAAATCTGGCAAATTTTGTGATAACAAAGGACAGTAAAATTATCTGGAAATGGAAAAAAGTCCCTATGGAGAAAACATTTTCTTTAAAATTTAACAGAAATATTTTAATTCCTTATGGGAAAAATAAATGTCAGCTTCCTCTAACAGTTCTTTATTATGGTGGCCTTAAATCAAAAATAACTTTTGAAAAGGAAAAAATTCCTGATGGATTTGAAATAAAATTTCCTGAAATAAGTTATGAAAAAAAGAAAGGAGAAATTCTTATAAAAATAGATGATAAAGTAAAAGCAGGAAATTATGAGATTTCTTTCTCTGCAATATCCTCTGATAAAAAAGAAATTAAAAAAACATATACTATGGAAATTTCTGTTGAGGGTCTGGTAGAAATAAAAAAGAAGAAAGAAAAGAATAATGCAGTTGTTTATTTTTCATCAGATAAATTGGGTGATTTTAAAAATTTTTTCATTGAAATTGGAATAAAAGGAAGAACTGAAATTAAAAATATAACCCCTGAAAATACTGACATAATTATAAGAAAAAACTCAGTTGCTGTTGCTGGAAATAGAGATATTTTTAAAAAGTTGAGTATTGTTCTTTCTGGTAAAATTGAGGAAATAAAGATTGAAAGAGTAAAATTTATTGAGAGAAAAGGTAAATATATAAAGGTAAAAACAAAAATATGAGAAAATTTATTTTTTTATTTATTCTTTTCTCCACATTTTTATTTTCAACTGAATGGACAGTTATGGTCTATCTTGATGGAGACAATAACCTTGAAGATGCTGCAATAACTGATTTTCTTGAAATGTCTCAGATTGGTTCAAATTCAGATGTAAATATAGTTGTGCAGTTTGACAGAACAAATGGTTATGATACAAGTTATGGGAACTGGACAATCTGTCATAGATTTTATATAACTCCTGGAATAACACCTGAAGAAAATAATGCAATTTCTGACTGGGGAGATGGAGAAGGTGGAAGAGAAGTAAATGTGGGACACCCTGATACTCTTACTGACTTTATAAACTGGGCAAAAGAAAATTATCCTGCTTCTCATTATGCTTTAATTTTGTGGAACCATGGAGGTGGATGGAGAAACCTATATCAACCACCTGGCAAAAAACCACCTGTAATTAAAGAGGTCTGTTATGATGATACAGACAACGATTACCTCTCTATTAAAGAAGTGAAGGAAGCAATTGAAAATTCCGAAATTGAAAAAATTGACTTAATTGGGTTTGATGCATGCTTGATGGGAATGATTGAAGTGGCAGATGAAATAAAAAATGAAGGAACTGTTATGGTAGTATCAGAAGAAACAGAACTATCAACTGGCTGGGACTATAAAACAATTTTTGAAAACCTTGAGAAAAATCCAGATTCTTCTCCATATCAACTTGGTGAAATAATTGTAAATTCATTTGCTGATGAAACTCTATCAGGCATTGACCTTACCAGAACTGATGACCTCATTGACAGTTTAAATTCTATTATCCAGGAAATAATGAATTACCAATTATGGCTGGATGTTTATATAGCAAGAAGTGATACAAAAAACTTTGACGAACCGAGTTTTGTTGACCTTTATGATTTTCTTGATAAACTTTCAGAAAATATACAAAATGAAACAGTAATATCAGAAATAGAAGAATTTAAAAATGTTTTTGCACAAACTGTTTTTGCTGATAATGACCTGAACGATACATCTTACGGACTTTCAATTTATTTCCCTGATTATGGAGAAACAATTGACCCTGACTACAATGGAGAAATAATTTCTTTCCCTTCTGATACATTGTGGGACGAGTTTTTAACTTCCTTCTTGAACTCAAACCTTTTTTCTGATTTTACCCTCATCTTTTCAGAGGACTTTTCCGAGGGTTTTCCACAAAACTGGACTGTAATTGACGGATATAATGATGGAAAAACCTGGACAGATGAAAACCCTGGAGGAAGAAATTTATATTTAACTTCTCCTTTTATGATTGTTGATAGTGACTGGGCAGGAGAAATGGATATGGATGAACAACTCATTACCCCTTCAATAAATCTTTCTGGATATTCAACTGTTTATTTAGAGTTTGAGAATGTATTTGAATATTATGATAATGAAATTGGAGATGTTGATATAAAAATTGGAGATGGAAACTGGCAGAATATAAAAAGATTTTCAGGTGAAAATAAAGAAGGAAAAGTCATTGTTGACATTTCAAATTTAGCAGGCGGAAAAAGTAGTGTAAAAATAAGGTGGCATTATTATAATGCAAATTATGCTTGGTACTGGGCAATAGACAATGTAAAAATATGGGCAAAAGAAGCAGAAAAAGGAGATATTGATGCAAATGGAGAAATAGATATAACAGATGTAATTTTGTGTTTGAGAATGGCAGTTGGACTTGACCCTGTTAACCTTACCCTTGCTGATATGAATAACGATGGAGTTGTAGATATAACTGATGTAATTTTAATATTGAGGAAAGCGATTGGACTTGACTAAATTTATGTGGAGGGCTATCTTCCACAAAAAAATTTGATAAATGAAAATGAAAAAAGTGATATAATAAAGAATAACAGGAGGGAAAAATGAGAAAGTTGTTGATAGGTGTAATTGGTATATTGTTTTTAGGATTTATTGGTTTTTCTTATGCTGACCCAACTGTTTCAATTCCAGATACAACAGTTGCTGCAGGAACAGCGACAGTTGAAATTCCAATAAATATAGATAATGGGACAGGTATTGCTGGCTTTCAGTTTACAGTTACTTTTGACCAGAATGTTTTGAATGCTACTGGGGCAACTGCTGGTTCTTTGACTTCTGGATGGACTATTACTTCAAATCCAACTGTTGAAGGAGAAATAACAATTGCTGGATTTGACCCATCTTTAAATGGTATTTCAGGAGGAAGTGGTAGTTTATGTATTCTTCAGTTCAATGTTGTTGGAAATCCAGGACAATCAACTGACCTTATATTTACTGTTTCAAAGTTGAGAGATAACCAAAGCAATCCAATTCCTTTCTCTTCTTTAAATGGCACTTTTACAATTTTACAGAGGGAGACATATAATCTTACAATAAATATACAGCCGGATGAATGCACTGCTACCACAACACCTTCTGCTGGAACACACACTTATGATGAAAACACTGTTGTAAATGTAACTGCTAATGAAAATGATGACTGGTTGTTTGACCACTGGGAAGGTGATGTCGCTGACCCGAATTCTGCAAATACAACCGTTACTATGGATGATGATAAAACAGTTACTGCCGTGTTTGTAAGGAATGCTCCTGAACTTTCTGTAAACCCAACAAGTGTGGAATTTTCTTTTAATATTGGGAATCCCGGAGAAGTTACTACCAAAGATACCCAGATAACAATTGAAAATACAGGAGCAAGTGGAATTCTTGAATGGGAAGTTGGAGAAATAAATTATCAGGAAGGAGAAGGATGGATACAGGTTTTTGTTCCTACCAATGGAATAGGTGGAGAATTAAATCCTGGAGAACAAAAAATAATAGGAATTCAGGGAGATAGAACAGGGCTTTCTGCTGGAATTTATCATGCAACTGTCCCTATTGAATCAAATGCTGGAACTGAAAATATAAATATTACAATGAGAATAATAGATGAAAGTGGGGAAAGACATATTTCAATTCCTGATTCTTCTGGTTGTTCTGGTTCTACTGTTGAAATTCCAATAAATATAGATGATGGAACAGGTATTGCTGGCTTTCAATTCACAGTTACTTTTGATAATAATGTTTTGAATGCTACTGGGGCAATTGCTGGTTCTTTAACTTCTGGATGGACTATTACTTCTAATACAAATACACCAGGTCAAATTTCTATTGCTGGACTTGACTCATCTCTAAATGGTATCTCAGGA
Organism: bacterium; assembly: GCA_021157805.1. The sequence goes on along the minus strand of JAGGVW010000252.1, from coordinate 1,671 downwards.
GGAAGTGGTAGTTTATGCATTATGCAGTTTAATGTTGTTGGAAATCCAGGACAAGCAACAGGTCTTACTTTCACGTTTTCAAAACTGGCAGATGTAGATGGTCAGCAAATTGCTCATACATTTACAAATGGTTCTTTTCTTGCTACTGGTTATACTTTGACAACTTCAATAAGCCCTGCTGGTAGCGGAACAGTTACTAAAAATCCTGATAAAACCGAATATGAAGAAGGAGAAGAAGTCCAACTTACAGCTACCCCGAACCAGGGATATAGATTTAAAAACTGGTCAGGAGATGTTCCTGCTGGTCATGAAAATGATAATCCTATAAGTATTACAATGAATTCAGATAAAAACATTGTGGCTCATTTTGTTAAACAATACACATTAACTATGGGAGTAAACCCTGCTGGTGGTGGAACTACAAATCCTGCAGTTGGAGACCATCTCTATGATGAAAATACTGTTGTAAATATTTCTGCTACTGCTAATCCCGGGTATAGATTTGACCACTGGGAAGGTGATGTTGCTGACCCTAATTCTGTAAATACTACTGTGACAATGGATGAAGATAAAACAGTTACTGCTCATTTTGTTAAAACATATAATCTTACAATAAATATACAGCCGGGTGAATGCACTGCTACAACAACACCTTCTGCTGGAACACACACTTATGATGAAGGAGAAGTTGTAAATGTTGTTGCAATTGAGAATGCAGATTGGTTGTTTGACCACTGGGAAGGTGATGCAACTGGAACAGAAAAATCTATTGAGATAACTATGGATTCTGATAAAAACATAACTGCAGTATTCAAAAAGGTTGGATTTACAATAGAGCCAGACAAAGATAATTTAAAATTAATATTGGAAAGCGGGACAGAAGTAGATACACAAATACAGGTTTTTGTAAATAAAATAGGCAATTTCTCTAATAATGTAAATCTCACTGCTGAAGTAAGTTCTGATACAGGGATAAAAGTTAATTTATCACCTGAAAATGGAACTCCACCTTTTACTTCTCAACTTAACTTAACGCTTTCTGGGTGCACAAAACCTGATACATATATTTTAACAATTACTGGACAAAGCGGAGATATAATCCATAGTGAAGATGTTACTATTGTTGCAAATACTCTTGTTTATATTCCAACTGTTTATGCATCAACTCAAAATGATACCCCAGTAGAAATTCCAGTTATAACTTCAAATTCAAAAGGACTTTCTGGATTCCAATTTATAATTACATTCAATCCCGAGTTTCTTGATGCAACTGAAGTAGAAACATCGGTTGTTCCTGGAGATTTAACTTCTGGGTGGAGCATAATGCCAAATACTATCACTCCTGGACAAATTTCTATTGGTGGATTTGACCTATCTCTTTCTGAGCTTGATTGTGGAAAAGGAAGTATAGCGATTGTAAAATTGAAAGTAATAGGAGATATACCAGAAGAAGGAATACCTTTAAATATTAAGGAAGTAATACTTTCCGATGCAGAAGTCAATCCTCTTCCTGTAGTAGCAGAAAATGGACTTTTACTTCCAGGGATAAAAGGAGATTTAAACAAAGACGGAGAAGTGAATATTTTTGATGTAATTTTATGTTTAAGGCAGGCATTAGAATTGGATGAACCCACATTGCAGGCAGATATGAACGATGATGGAGAAGTGAAT
>JAGGVW010000052.1 GCA_021157805.1 bacterium | reverse complement strand
AGGGATTTATTTCATTCTTGGATTTCTGCCTGGTTTCGTTCTCAAAGGGGTAAATGATTATATGAAATATGGATATTTTCACAGTGGAGAGTTAGGCCTGATAAATTTTAAAGATTGTTATTTATGGGAGCAACTTTTTTCTTCTTATAGAGGATTTTTTTATACCTCACCAATATTATATGTAACGACTGTGGGCTTTGTGTTGTTATTGTATTTTGCTTTAAGGGAAAATAAGAAAGGAGAAGATAGATTTGAAAGGATATTGGTTTTCTTATGGATAATGGTGATATTTAAAATCCTCGTCCTTTCTAAAAGATTTGCCTGGGGGGGAGGGACCTGCGGTGCCCGTCCTTTATTGACTGAATATCCAGTATTTGTGCTTTCTTATACATATGTTTGGCAAAAATGCAACAGAACTTTTCTGAAATGGCTTTTAATGTTTATTTCTCTGATATGCATTCTATGGAACTTTTTAGTTATTTCGGAATATATGCTGGGTGTGGATGTTGAAAATCTCGGGAGACATCTGAATGTCCTTCAAAGAATACCTAATATAAGAGAATTATTTAGCTATTTGTTGAGTTTTAAGGAAATAACTCTGAAATTGACCCTTGGGTTACCTTTGCTAATGTCGGGGTGTTTAATTTTATATATAGTAAAAAAGAAAACAGTTAAACCCTTAACGCTTAAAATCTTCCAGTGGTTTACCATTTATCTCATATCGATCTATTTTGTGATAACTCTACTCAATGTGATGAACAATAAAAAGAAAGTAGAAAAGTTGAAAAAAAGTGGATTCTTCCAGAACTGTGAGGTTCTAAAACCGGAAGAGTATGAAAAAATGGAAAACATGGGTTCTATGGATGAGATGATTGATTATTTTTCGAGAATAGGTGATAGAAAGCGTGTAGAGAAGATTAGAAAAGTAAAGAGAGAACTTTATGGTAAATAGTGAGCGAGATAAATATAGGATTGATAGCCAGAAGCTGATTTATCATATCCCAGAGTTATATAGATGGTTAAGAGGAGAACCTATTTATCCTATATATGTGGAAATAGGGCTTAGTTCACGATGTAATCATCGTTGTATATTTTGTGCCTTTGATTTTTTAGAATATAAGCCAATTGACCTTGATATTGATTGTCTAAAAAACTTTATAGAAGAGGCTAGTAGAAAAGGGGTAAAATCTATTATGTTTGCTGGTGAAGGGGAACCTTTACTTTATGAAAATTTAATTGAGGTAATCAATTTTGCTAAATTCTCAGGTATAGATATCGCTATAACTACAAATGGAGTTTTGCTGGATAAATTTGATTTAGAAGAGTTACTTAGTCCTTTGACGTGGTTAAGGATTAGCCTCGATGCTGGGACTCCAGAGAATTATGCTTTTTTGCATGGAACAAAAAAAGAAGAATTTAGGAAAGTGGTAAGAAATATAGAAACAATTGTAAATATTAAAAAAGATAAAAAGTTTAATGTCACCATTGGGGTTCAGTTTCTGCTGCTTCCTTATAATTCCAACGAGCTTATACCAGCCGTTGAGATGGTGAAACAACTGGGTGTTGATTATTTTGTGGTGAAGCCATATTCTCAACATCCTTCCAGTAAAAATAAAATTCCCTGGAAGTTAAAATTTGAAGAGATTTGCATGCTAGAGGACAAAATAAAAGACTATTCTAGTCAGGATTTTGATGTAATTTTTAGGAAGGCAGCGGTTATGTATGTAAACGAAAACAAACCCTATAAAGAATGCTTGGGTTTGGATTTTGTTACTTATATCAGTGCGGAGGGTAATGTTTATCCTTGTAGCAATTTTATTGGCAATAAAGAGTTTGTATTTGGAAATATATGTACACAGAGTTTCACTGAAATATGGGAAGGTAAACGAAGGAGAGAAGTTATTCATAAGATAAATTCCCAGGGATATATAGAAAACTGTAGAAAAGGATGCAGATTGGAGAGTATTAATCGTTTTCTTACGGCTTTAAAAAATCCACCTCCTCATGTGAACTTTATATGAAAAGTCAAATAGTGTCACTTTCAATTTGTATTCCAGCCTATAATGAAGAGAAAAGTCTGAGAAGTACTGTTGAGGAATTGATAGCAAATTTGGAAGATTCTTATATAGATTTTGAAATCCTGATAGTGGATGATGGAAGTACTGATTCCACATTTAAAATAGCAAAGGGTTTAAAAAGAATATATCCAGAGATTAAACTTTTCCATCATGATAAGAATGCAGGGATTGGTGTGTGTTTCCGTACTGCTCTGGCAAATTCTACTAAGGAATATTTTACCTGGTTCCCCGCAGATGGAGAAAATTCTCCTGGGGAATTGATAAATGGTGTAAGATTTCTTAATGAAAATCTTGTTGTCACATCCCATCATTTAGGACAGGACCCCAGACATTTAATTAGAAGAATTATTTCTCGCTTTTATACCTTGATTTTAAATATCAAATTTAATCTGAGAATGAAATATTATAATGGATTAACAATCTTTCCTGCTTCTATTTTGAAAAATCTGGAATTGAGATGTAAAGGGTTTGGTATATTTGCAGAAAGTATTATAAAAACTCTTCATTCTGGTTGCAAAATTGTAGAATTGAGTTATCCATTGAGGGGAAGAGGAAAGGGCAAATCGAAAGTTTTAACAATAAAATCTGGTTTGCGGACATTTAAAGAGTTGATGTATATAACGATTATTATGCCGGTTGAAAATTGAGATGAAAATTCTTTTAGCTAATCCGTTATATAAATATAAACTGGATGAGACCTACGAAAGGTATTATATTCGTTCTGGAACACGCTGGCCTCATTCTGGAGTTAAAATTACAGGTAAAAAACCACATTATTTGCCATTCCCGTTTTCTCTTGCTT
>JAGGVW010000249.1 GCA_021157805.1 bacterium | reverse complement strand
CTTGACCCAAAAAATATGAGTAAAACAGGTAGAGATGATTTCAAAAATTTTGTTTCTTCTCTTGGACTTGTTATTTCTGCTTTAGTTGGTGATTTTGGCGGACACGGTTTTGCAGACCCAGAAACAGTTGAATGGAGAGTAGAGAGAACAAAAGAAGTTATTGACCTTGCAGTTGACCTTGGAGTAAATATAGTTACAACTCATATTGGAGTTGTTCCTGAAGATGAAAATGATATTGCATGGAAGACAATGGAAGAATCCCTTCCAGAAGTTGGAAATTATGCTTACAATAAAGGTGTCTTTCTTGCAACAGAAACAGGCCCTGAACCGGCTGAACTTCTTAAAAAACTTCTTGATAAAATAGCAAATCCAGGTCTTAAAGTTAACTATGACCCTGCAAATCTTGTTATGGTTGCTGGAGTTGACCCTGTAAAAGGTGTTTATACTTTAAAAGATTATATTGTTCACACACATGCAAAAGATGGCATTAAACTTCCTGATGAAAATGGAGAAAAAAGATGGAAAGAAGTTCCTTTAGGAGAAGGTGGGGTTAACTGGCCAGAATATCTTAAAGCGATGAAAGAAATTGGTTATGATGGTTTTTTTACAATTGAAAGAGAAGTTGGAGAAAATCCAGAAAGTGATATAATTCTTGCGAGAGATTTCCTTAAAAAAATGTCAAAAGAAGTCGGGATTTAAAAAAGGAGAAAAAATGGGAAAACTTATAGCAGGTGTGCAACTTTATACTTTAAGAGATTTCTGTAAAAGTGTATCAGATACAGCAGATACACTTAAAAAAGTTAAAGAGATGGGATACAATGTAGTCCAGATTTCAGGTGTTTCTGAACCAAAAGATGTAAAAGAAATGAAGAAAGTTATTGATGATAATGGACTTTTTGCCTGTTCAACACATACAGGATACGAACGAATTGTAAATGAAACAGAAAAAGTTATTGAAGAACATAAAATTCTTGGATGTGAGGCAATAATCTGTCCAGGACTTCCTTTACAACTTCATAATAAAGAGGGCTATTTAAAAGTAGCGAGTGACTTTGAAAAAGTCCTACCTAAAATAAAAGAAAGTGGTCTTATTCTTGGTTATCACAATCACGGGATAGAATTTGAAAGGTATGATAAGAAAATAGGACTTCAGTGGTTAATTGAAAGTTGTGAAGGACTTGAAGCAGAAATTGATACTTACTGGGTACAATTTGGAGGCGGAGACCCTTCTTTCTGGATAGAATATTTTTCAGGAAGAGTCAGTGAAACACATTTTAAAGATATGGGAATAATTGATAATCAACAGGTTATGCCTCCAATTGGAGAGGGAAATTTAAACTGGGAAAGAATAGTTGAAAGTTGTAAGAAGGCAGGAGTGAGATACTGTCTTGTTGAAATGGATAGGTGCCCCATTGATCCATTTGAAGGATTGAAAATATCCTTAGAAAATATGAAAAAATGGGGCATTGAAACTTAATGATAAACCTGGACATCTGGAAGTTTTGAGAAATAAGGAATTTGAAAGATTTTATTTCATCTGATAGACAATTTTCCCTGAATAAATTGTATAAATAACTTTTCCTTTGAGTTTCCAGTTAATAAAAGGAGAGTTTTTACTTTTACTTTTAATTTCTTCTTTTTTATAAACCCATTCATAATCAGGGTCAAAAATTACAATATCTGCTCTTTTCCCTTCTTTTATTTCTCCTCTATCAATCCCCATAACTCTGGAAGGTCCTTCTGTGAACTTACTAATTATTTCTTTGAAAGAAAGTCCTTCATCAAGCAATCTCATTGACAAAGAAAGTGCTGTTTCAAATCCAATCATACCAAAAGGAGCCATTTCAAACCCCATTTCTTTTTCCTCTTCTGAATGTGGAGCGTGGTCTGAAACAATACAATCAATTGTCCCTTCTTTAAGTCCTGCTATCAATGATTTTCTGTCTTTTTCTGTTCTTAAAGGTGGAGAAACTTTCGCATTTGGGTTATATCCAGACACTGCTTCTTCTGTTAAAATTAAATGGTGAATTGCTGCCTCACAGGTTATTTTCTTATTTCTCCTTTTTGCCTCTTTTACAAGTTTAACTGAATTCGCTGTTGTGAGATGAGCAAGATGTAATCTTCCTCCTGTAAGATTGGAAAGGAAAATATCTCTTGCAACCATAATTTCTTCTGCTTCTTTCGGTATTCCTCTTAATCCCATTTTTGTTGAAAGAGGACCTTCATTCATAACTCCATTTTTTTTAAGATTTTCATCTTCTGAATGTGAAATTACAGGTTTTCCATGAAGTTTTGTATATTCAAGTGCCCTTCTCATAACAAGAGAATCCATAACACAATTTCCATCATCAGAAAAAGCAACCGCCCCTTCTTTTACCATTTCTCCATAAGGAGCAAGTAGTTTCCCCTCTCTTTTTATTGTAATTGTCCCTATTGGTAAAACTTCACACAATGCTTCTTTTCCTCTGTCATAAACAAACCTTATTGCAACTTTATTATCAAGAGGAGGGTCTGTATTTGGCATACAACAAATTGTTGTAAAACCGCCACTTACAGCAGATTTGCTTCCTGATAGGATTGTTTCTTCATCCTCACGTCCTGGTTCTCTAAGATGGCAGTGGATATCAATAAGCCCAGGGAAGATAAGTTTACCTTTCGCATCTATTACTTTTTTTACCTTTTTATTTATTTTCTTTGATATCTTTTCAACTTTTCCTTTTGAAACAAGTATATCAAACTTGCCTTCTTTTTTACCCTTAGGG
>JAGGVW010000233.1 GCA_021157805.1 bacterium | reverse complement strand
GAATAGTTTTTGCAATATTTATCATCTTCTTTAAGTCCTAAACTCCTGGGTACTGGAGAGATCACTGTTACCTTCTCAAAGTATTTCCTTATATAGTTAAGCTGTTCTTTAACGAATATACCACCAATAAACATATCCTTCTCATCTGGAAATCTATTGGAGATTATTAGTAGATTTTTAAATTTCATTCTCTACCACCAATAATCCCAACTATCTTCTCACTGGCTCTTCCATCACCATAAACATTTCTCCGTTTTTCTTTTGGATCGAAGTTTTTTACAGCGTTAATGATCTTATTTTCATCTCTGCCCACCAAGACATTCCATCCATCTTCCGCTGTCTCTATCCATTCTGTCCTGTCTCTCAATGTTATGCATGGGACTTTTAATATATAAGCCTCTTTTTGAATCCCTCCTGAATCCGTTAATATCTTTTTAGCATATTTTTCAAGTTTTATAAAGTCGAGATAGCTTAAAGGTTCTATCAAAACTATGTTCTCTCCTATCTTTATTTTATTTTTTTCAATGATATTTTTACTTCTTGGATGTACCGGGAATATAACTTTTTCATATATTTTAGATAGTGCTTTTAAGATTTTAATTAGATTTTCTGTATCATCTGTATTCTCAGCTCTGTGAATTGTTAATAAAAGATATTCTTTTTTATTTATCCCCAATTTTTCCAGTATTTCGGATTTTTTTTCTGCTATTTTTATATTATAAATCAAAGAATCGTACATAACGTCTCCAACTAAATAAACTCCATTTTTTATCCCTTCTTTTTTTAAATTTTCAACAGATGTTCTCGTAGGACAGAACAAAAGATCTGAAATATGATCTGTCAATACTCTGTTTATTTCCTCTGGCATGTTTTTATCATAAGATCTTAAACCAGCTTCTATATGTCCCAATTTTATATGGAGTTTCACTGAAGCCAAAGCTCCTGCAAGTGTTGAGTTTGTATCACCATAAACTAAAGCAATATCAGGATTTTCTTTTATCAAAACCTCCTCTATTTTTCTTAACATCTCACCCGTTTGGTATCCATGAGTTCCCGATCCCACTCCCAGATTATAATCAGGCTCCGGTATACCCAGCTCATCGAAAAATATTTTTGACATCTCATAGTCATAATGCTGTCCAGTATGAATTAAGATTTCTTCATATTTTTTCCTTATTTCTCTTGATAACGGTGCAGCTTTTATGAACTGTGGTCTTGCTCCTACTATAGATGCGATTTTCATCTTAATACCTCTTCATAAATTTTTAATAATTTTTTAGACTCAAGTTCCCAATTATATTTCCCTTCTGCTAATTTTTTTGCTCTTTGTCCCATTTCAACACAAATTTCTGGATTGTTCTTAAGATAAGAAATAATTTTGCAGATCTCTTCCTTAGAATTTCCATCTACGGCAAATCCTATTTTATTCCTTTCAACAAAAATAGCTGCATCTGTATTTTTGTCCACTATTACAGGGATACCACACATCATGGCTTCAAATAGCTTTACTGGAAAAGCCAGTTTAATATTGATCGAGTCTGATCCATACACAGCATAGATGCAACTACTTTTCTCATAGAATTTTAAAACCTCAGAATAAGTGAAAGATCCAAATACTTTAACTTGAGGATATTTTATAGATTCTTTTTTTATTTCTTCTGCATAGATACCTCCTCCAACTATATGGATTTCGATATCTTTCATTTCTTTACAAGCTTCAAATAAGTTTAATAATGATTCTGGGTATCTTATACTCCCAATATATGAAACTACAAATCTTTTCATATTTTTTTTCTTAAGATTTTTAAAAAGGTTTTTTTCTGCAACATTATAGATAATAGCTGTTTTAGTTTTTTTAGATAGAGTTTTAGAATAGTACATCATCAGTCCGGGTGTAGCTGTTATTATACCTTCTGTGTTCTTAATCAAGAACTCTTCCACCTTTTTAAAAAGAAAAGCGAGTTTTCTAAATCCTGCATTTAGAAGATAATGATAATAAAGTTCGTGAGCATCAAAAATAGCTTTCTTATTTAGCATTCCTGTTATAAAAATGCCAATAGGTAAGGTATCAAAATCATGACAATGGATGACATCAACTTTTCTAAAAATAATTTTTGAAAGGACAATAATATCCCATAGAAATAGATAAACAAAAAGTGTAATCTTGCCATAAGGAGCTTTTAACTTTATTCTTTCAATTTTTATACCATCAATTACCTCTTTTTTTGGATATTTTCCTTCTCTATCCCATGCCAGAACTGTAACATTATATCCATTATTGACAAGGGATCTGGCCTCTTTGTAGACTCTGGGATCGGGCTTGAATGGGTTTGATAATAACATTATCACTTTTTTCATTTTAAAACACCATATAAAAATCCTATCCCATAACAAAAATGTGTGATGATATACAAAGGTACTGTAATAAAGAGATATCTGGGATTCTTTTCTTTAATGGTAAATTTTATTGAGTATACCAGAGAGATTATAATATAGGAAAGAGCATAAAACAGGATTAAATAAAGAAATACCTTATAGAACAAAGAAAGAAGAAGGAAGAACAGAAGCGAAATTATTGTTAAACTTGGCATAAAATATATAATCTTAGAGTTTTTATGCTTTTTTATTCTTTTGTAAGCCGCAACTCCGTATTTAAACATCTGACTTGAATAAGAAGAAAATGAATCTCTTTTTTCATGATAGACTTTAGTTTCTGGGGTATAAAGAAGTTTGTATCCTTTTTCTCTTATTCTCAGATTTAATTCACTATCTTCTCCTACCCAGAAATCTGGATCGAATAGCCCGATCTCATCAAATATTTCTCTTCTATAGAGAGTGAAAGCGATAGAGTCCATAAAACACTCCTTTTCAGGCTGATTGAATGTTGTACCAAATCCACCCAATTTGCTTGTTAGAACAAAGTGAATACCTTTACTTATAGAATTGTTAGTTATAGTCTCAAATCTGCATCCAACTCCAGCAATTGATTTATCCGCGTCAATCAATTTTTTCGATAAAGTTGATAACAGATTTTTTTCTGCAAAAGCGTGTCCTGAAAAATTTAGTATAAAGTCTCCTTTGCTGTTTTTAATACCTATATTTCTACCTACGGCAGTATTTCTCTCAGGATTGTCTAAAATTTTTATATTGCTGTATTTTTTAGTATATTTTTCTACAATTTTTTTAGTATTATCTTCTGAGTTTCCATCTACGACTATAATCTCGTATTTGTCTTCTGGATAATTCTGATTAAGCAGAGAATCTAAACATTTTCCTATATTTTTTTCTTCATTGTATACCGGAATTACAATAGAAATAAATGGGACACTCATTTTTATCACCAGTTTGCAGTTCTGATCATATAGGTAGGAAATATATATCTTATCCTTCAACTATCTCATTTTTCTTTATTTTCACCTCATTATTGCCTGCCAGTATTCCTCTGTTGTTATCTGTTCTACTCTTATTCTTTCTTTTGTTACTTCAATCTCTGGTTATTTATCTTAATAACTCCTTTATTTTCTCTACAAACTGCTTAATTACATCTCTTCTTCCCAGTAAATCAAAAATATCTTCATCTGTAAGATCATAGTACCCGTGCGAAAGTAGATTTCTATAAAAAAACTAAACGAGACAATTCTTTCTCCAAGGTTTTATCAATGAATCCATTTTTGCTCAGTAATTTAAAAATATCTCTATATGTGGAGGGTATACCAAGATTATTTGCCATTACAATCTCACTTCCCAGTCTATTGTTCTATTGAGAGCAGAAAACAGAGCCATTGATAAAGCATAAAAATTTCTTTTATCCTCCAGATCCTCTATTTTTTTTATTTTTAATTCTTCTAAATCCCTAAGATATTTTTCAATATCACTTATTATTTTCCCGATTCTCTCTAT
>JAGGVW010000153.1 GCA_021157805.1 bacterium | reverse complement strand
TACAGACTTTATTATCTCTCATGCTGTCTAAATTAACTCAAAATTGTCAAAGAGCAATTTAACAAGTTTTGATTTTTAATTTTGTTCTTTGAAAATTATCAAAACTTCTCAACTAACTATTGTTGTTTTCTATCTCTTGGCATTACACTTCACATCTTTTTTAAATGTTAAATTTTACCTTTGATATTTTGATTTTATACCTTTGTAAAAACTTAGTCAATTCCATCCTCTCCTTTCCAAGCACATTAAAGTGCTCATTATTAAACCTTGGCTACCACCTATTTTAAACAATCTTTCAAAATTAGTTAAGATGGGAGATATCTCTATAACCATTTCCCAAGAAGAATTGCTTTTCTTTAGTTATTCAGGTATAATACTTGGTTAAAATTACTATAGAGAAAAAATGAAAAATGAAAAGTTGATTGAGCAAGAAAAGAGAATAAAAGAAAGGATGTCAAATATAAAACACAAAATTATTGTAATGAGTGGAAAAGGAGGGGTTGGGAAAACAACTTTTGCAGTTAATCTTGCTTATTCTTTAAGTAAAGAAGGGAAAAAAGTTGGACTTTTAGATATAGATATTCATGGACCAAATGTTGCAAAGATGCTTGGCATTGAAGGAGAGAAATTGTATGGTTCAGAAGAGGAAGGAATTCTCCCTGTTAAGGTGGAAGAAAATCTTTTTGTTATAAGTATCGCTCTTGTTGGATATGGAGAAAAACCAATTATATGGAGAGGCCCTTTAAAATCAGTAGCAATAAGACAGTTTCTTGCAGATGTAAAATGGGGAGTTCTTGACTATCTTATTATTGATAGCCCTCCAGGAACAGGAGATGAACCACTGACAGTTGCTCAGGCAATTCCTGATATAACAGGAGCAGTGATTGTAGCAACAGGTCAGGAAGTTGCAATTATGGATGTTAAAAAGAGTATTGGGTTTGCAAAGGAATTAAATATGAATGTTATCGGGGTTGTTGAAAATATGAGTGTCCTTATATGCCCTTACTGTCATAAAGAAATAAATATTTTCAAAAAAGGAGGAGGAGAAAAAGTTGCAGAAGAGATGGGGGTAAACTTCCTGGGAAGAATCCCTTTTGAACCTGAAATTGTAAATCTTTCTGATGAAGGGAAACCATTTGTTTCTGTAAAAGAGAGTTTACCTGTTTCAAAAGCATTTTCAGATATAGTTAAAAAAATTGAAAGTGATTTAAAATGAGAACTTATCTTGAATGTATCCCTTGCTTTTTTAATCAACTTCTTACTGCTTCAAAACTTCTTGGCGTCCCTTATGATAAGCAGAAGAAAATTTTAATAGAATTTTCAAAAAAAATCCCTTCTATTTCTCTTTCCAGCCCTCCGCCATATATGTCAAGGATTGGATATAAAATTTTCAAAGAAATTACACAGAATCCAGACCCTTTTAAAAAAGTTAAAGAAAAAAGCAACATCATTGCTCTTGGTGAATATGAAAATTTAAAGAAGAAAGTAAGTAAAGCATCAGAACCGCTGCTTTTTTCAGTAGAAATCGCAATTGCAGGAAACATTATTGATTTTGGGGCAAAGGGAGAAATTGATATTAATAAAGAAGTTAAAAGAATTGTAAACAGGGAAAAAAATAGTATTAAAAAAGGGGTTTTTCATTTTGATGAATTTAAAGAAAAACTAAAAGAGGCAAAAACAATTCTTTACCTTGGTGATAACGCTGGAGAAGTTGTCTTTGATAGAATTTTAATTGAAGAAATAAAAAATATGTATCCTGAAAAAGAAATATTTTATGCTGTTAAGGAAAGGGCAGCAATAAATGATGCTTTAATTGAAGATGCAGTTTTTTGTGGGATTGATAAAAGTGCTAAAATAATTTCAAATGGAACAGATGCACCAGGGACAATTTTATCCTTATGCAGTAAAGAATTTCTTAAATTGTATAGAAAAGCAGATATTATAATAAGTAAAGGACAGGGAAATTATGAATCACTTTCTAATTCAAGAAGGCCAATTTTTTTCTTTTTTATGGTAAAATGCGAAGTTGTTGCAAGAAATAGTGGTTGTGAAAAAGGAAGTATTGTTTTACTTTACAATTTAAGAAAATGAAAATAAAACTGATTGCAGATGGATGGAAAGAGGAAGAAAGAAAAATAGAAAGATGGGGGATATCCTTTCTTCTCGGAGAAGATATTCTTTTTGATACATTTGGAGATGAAAAAATTTTTTTCAGCAATATTGAGAAATTTAAAATAGATATTTCAAAAGTTAAAAAAATTATAATTTCTCATGACCACTGGGACCATATTGCAGGACTGTGGAGAATAATTGAGAAGAATAAAAATATTATTGTTTACATATGTAAAAACTCCCGTGAAGAATTTAAAAAGAAGATTTATTCTTATGGTGTAGGAGTAATTGAAATTGAAAAAGTTCAGAAAATAGAGGAAAATATTTATACGACCGGTCAGATGAGATGTTTTTCAGATAAAGAAGAACTATTTGAACAGTCAATTGTTATAAAAGGGAAAGAAGGAATTACTATATTGACT
>JAGGVW010000038.1 GCA_021157805.1 bacterium | reverse complement strand
ATTGGAGTGGTTAATATCTCTATAACCATTTACTACATTGACTTGACAGGTTAAAAACTTTATTTTATTATATTTTAAAAACTTTATTTTTTTAACTGTGCTCATTTTGTGAGCATTACACCAGGAGATATAATGAAAAAAGCATGGATAGTTGCGGTAAACACATTTAAGGAATCATTGAGGAAAAGAACTCTATATATCCTTTTGGTTTTTGCTTTCATTGTAATAGGTGCTTCAAAGTTCTTTTCTTTTCTTACTGCTGAAGAAGAACTTAAGATGATTAAAGATGTGAGTTTTTCAGCCATTGAATTTTTTGGTGCTTTAATAGCAATATTCGGTGCCATTGGTGCTCTTTCTGGAGAGATAGAGAAAAGGACAATTTACACACTCCTTACAAAGCCAGTCACAAGAGGAAATTTATTTATCGGGAAATTTCTTGGTATGTGTTTGATACTGCTTCTTAATTTTTTTCTTATAAGTTTATTCTTTATTGGACTTCTCATATTTAAAAAAAGCCCTCCTGACATTGAAACATTCAAAACACTACTTCTTATATATGTTGAACTTGTTTTGATAAGCACAATAACATTAACCGTTACTACATTTGCTACTGATGCTTTCAATATAATACTTTCTTTTTTTCTTTATATAGTTGGACATTTAATTTCGTATGGCAAACAACTAACTGAAAGAGTTGAAAATACTATTTTGAAAGGAATTGGGCAGATAATTTACACAGTTGTTCCAAATTATGAAAATTTTGCAATAAGGGATAAAGTTGTAATTGGAGTTTCTGTTTCCTGGAATTATGTGTTTAAGACATTGATATATGGTGTTTTGTATATAGCGATTGTTATACTTATAGGTCTTTATTTCTTTCAGAAGAGGGAGGTATGAGAAAGAATAAAATTAACAGTAAAAACTGGGTTTTTTTATTTATTGCTTTGTTACTTTATATTCCTCTTGGATTTCTTCAGGTAAGTATTGATTATACCAGAAAACTTGAAGAACTAGAAAGTGGGCTTCTCCTTATGCCTGGACAGGTCGCAGGAAGCTTAGTCCTTTCCGGTTTTAAAGGATTGGCAGCAGACCTTTTATGGTTAAATATAGAAAATTACTGGCATTCAGGGCAACATTATAAAATGCTACCCCTTTTAGAAGCAATCGCATGGCTACAGCCACATTATATAAATGTCTGGGCTGTTGGTGGATGGCATATGTCCTATAATATTTTTGCTGAAGTGAGGGACGCAAAGCAAAACTTGATAAAGGAGTATAAGGAAAAAGTTAAAAATTTGTCAGAAAAGGAGAAGAAAAACTTACAGAAAGTTCTTTCAATTGGAGATAGAACTATTTATCTTATTAAAAACCTTGGGCTTAAAGAAGGTATGCAAGAGGATAAAATTCCTAAATTACTTTCAGAAATGAATAACTATGAGCACTATCTTAATAATTACAGGTATAAAAAGAATAGTAAAAATGCTTTTTTTGTTGAAGCAGTTAAACAGTTTGTTGCCTGTATAAAAGAATTGCTTTTCTGGTATACTCAGGGAATTGAATTTGATAAGAAAGGTGTTGTATATAATTCTGATAGATATGACCTTTACTTTGAAACTGGATGGATTTATTATCATAAAGGTATGGATTATAAAAATTCTGTTAGATATTTGAAAAAAGCAATTAAATTTCCCCATCCTGATTATGTTGATGATTTTTTGGCACATGCTTATGAGAAAAATGGACAGATTGATATGGCAATGAAACAGTGGGAAAAATTGTTAAATACAGATTTTAAAAACATTGCAGAAAAAGCAATAAAAGAATTAAAAACAAAAGGTAAATTTTCTCCATAAATGAAAGGTAAAATTTTTGTTATCTCCGCGCCTTCAGGGACAGGTAAAACGACTATTCAGAAATTACTCCTTGAAGCAATCCCATCTCTTAAAAGTATCACAACCTGCACAACAAGAAAACCAAGAATTGGTGAGAAAAACGGCATTGATTATAAATTTTTAACTGAAAAAGATTTTAAAGAAAAGATTAGAAATGGAGAATTTCTTGAATATGCGAATGTTTATGGAAACTTTTATGGAACACCAAAAAAAGAAGTTATGGAAAAATTAAATAAGGGAGAAAATGTTCTTCTTGTTATTGATACTCAGGGGGGAATGAGTGTAAAAATAATATTTCCTGATGCTATTTTAATAGGTATTTTACCTCCTTCTATAAAAGAGCAGGAAAAACGACTGAGAAAAAGAGGAGATGTAAGTGAAGAAGAAATAAAAAGAAGATTGGAAGCAGCAAAAGTTGAAAGAAAAATTTTGTTGAAATATTATAATTACAGGGTAATAAACAAAGAAATTGGAAAAACAGTTGAAAAAATAAAAAAAATTATTGAAAAACACTTGATGAAAAAAGGAGTAAAAAATGAGTAAAGTAAAAATTAATGTTATTGGAGCAGGAAGAATGGCAAATTTTGTTCATTATCCATCTCTTTCAAAAATTGAAAATGTAGAAATTGTTGGGATATGTGATTTGAATGAAGAACGATTGAAAGAAACATCTAAAAAATATAAGATTTCAAATACTTTCAATAATTATAAAAAAATGATTGAGAAAACAGGACCTGATGCTGTTTATATAATTATGCCTCCGTATCACCTTTTTGATATAGTTATACACTGTTTGAATGAAAAATTAAATGTTTTTATAGAAAAGCCACCAGGAGTAACATCTGAACAGACAAGACAGATGGCAAATCTTGCAGAGAAAAAAGGAGTTTTAACAATGGTTGGTTTTCAGAGAAGATTTGCTCCTCTGATAGTTGAAAGCAAAAAAAGGATAGAAGAGAGAGGAGAAGTAATAATGACTCAAACAAGTTTTTTCAAAAATTATTTAAATCAGCCGCCATATTACAATGGTGCAATTGATATTTTAACCTGTGATGCTATACACTCTGTTGACCTTTTGAGAGAAATAGGGGGAGAAGTAAAAAAAGTTAAAAGTATTGTTAGAAATTTATTTGCTGATTATGATAATTTTTTCTGTGCATTAATTGAATTTTCTTCAGGAGCAACAGGAATATTATCAGCAAACTGGACGAGTGGAAAAAGGATATTTTCTGTTGAAATACACGGGAAGGGAATAGTTGCTTTTATTGACCCTGAAAAAGAAGCGGTTATTTATAAAGATGGAGAAGAAGAAGGAGAAATTATAAATGTTGAGGAATTTACAGGGAAAAAGGAACTGTTTGAGATTGCTGGATTTCTTGATGAAAACAGACATTTCATTGAATGTATAGAGAAAAAGAAACTCCCGAAAACAAACTTTTCAGATGCAGTAAAAACAATGGAACTTGTTGACATAATTTATAGGTCAGTTATTTAACGAAATTTATCCTGAACTTTTGTTGCTCTTTCTATGTATTCTCTATAAGTGACAAGTTTATATTTTCTTACAATATCTTTAATCTTTATATCTTTTGAAATGGGTTCAATTGTAAAAAGTGCTTCATCTCCAAATGTCTCTATTTTTATTTTTTCTCTATATTCTTTTAAAATATCTCTAATTTTTTCTCCCTGAAAATCCCAGTGAAAAACTTCTCTTTCAAGATTTACCTCTCTCCATACCCACCATGAAAATCTATCTGTCTTTACCATCCAGTTTCCTGTATTATCAACTATTCCAGTTTTAAGTGCCCAGGTAGAAGCAACTATATAAACATTATTAAGTAGAGCGATAGAATTAAGTATTTTCCCACCAGGATAGGCAGATGAGAAAACAATAAGTTTTACTCCCATCCTGACAAATCTTTCCCATTCTTCGCGCCAGTTTGCGTCAAAACATATCTGAGCAGCAAAAAGTCCAAACTCTGTTCTAACTGGTTTTTGGCTCTTACTTCCTGGCTTTATTCCTTTCTCAATTTCTAATTCAGTTGGATGAATTTTATCATATCTACCGACAATTTCTCCTTTTCTATTAAGGAAAAGACAGGTATTATAAAGATTTCCTTTCCTCTTTTCATAAACAGAAGCAGCAATATATGTTTTGTATTTAGAAGAAAGATTTCTCAAAAAGAGTTTTATTTCTTTATCATAAAGGTTTTTTCTTTCATCAATATTTATACCAGTATAATAGAATATTTCAGGTAGACAGACAAGGTCTGGTTTTATGTTTGAAATATCAGAGAATGTATCTTCAATATATCTTAAATTGTCCTCTATTTTTCTTGCCCTCCTGTACTCAATTGCCATT
>JAGGVW010000238.1 GCA_021157805.1 bacterium | reverse complement strand
TTCTTACACCTCATTTAGGGGAAATGTCAAGGATTACTAAATTAAGCATAAAAGAAATAGATGAAAATAAAGTAGAGATCTTACAAAAAACATGTAAAGATTTAAATTCTATTATTGTTTTAAAAGGTGCCCATTCTTTAATAGGATATCCAGATGGGAATGTCTTTATAAATATGAGTGGAAATTCTGGTATGGCTACAGCAGGTTCTGGTGATGTTTTAACAGGAACGATTGGTGCTATGTTTGGCCTGGGACTTTCTATTTTTGATGCGGTTAGAATGGGTGTCTTTATACATGGATTTTCTGGAGACCTTGCTTCCAAAGATAAAGGAGAAGATGGAATAACAGCCCAGGATATATTGAATTATCTCCCAGAGGCATTAAAATGTTGTAGAGAAAAATTTGAAGAAGTTAAAGAAAATTATGAAATTGAAGTTATATAAAGTATTTTAAAAGCCCAAACCCGGTTTGGTCTACTCAAAAAATATGCCACTTAAAAATATAAAATAGATGTTTTGGTCGTTTTGTAATATTTTCTGCCCTTATTTTGCCTTATTTTTAAGAGCAGATTTTTCATAGGGGGAGCGGGATAATTTTAAAATATAAAATTTTCTTTTATAAGGTAAAAAATGTTCTGTTCTCTTTTTAAAATTTTTGTGATAAAATACTAAAACAGAAAAATCATTTAAGAAATTACTTTAAATGATATATTGTAAGTTATTGAAAATGATAGAGATAGGGAGTTGAAATGAAGAGGAGGGAATTTTTAAAGAGAGTTTTTATAGCAATCGCAGGGCTGGGACTTTCAAAGTATTTAAGGATTGAAAAAAGTGCTGAAGGAGAAACGAGAACTTCAAAAATTTATGTTGCAAAAGGTAATAATCCAGAAAATACTACTTACAAAGCAGTAAAAGCGGCAGGTGGGATAGAAAAATTTGTAAAAAGGGGTAGCAAAGTTGTTATAAAGCCAAATATTGCATGGAATAGAAAGCCAGAGCAGGCAGCAAATACTAATCCTTATGTTGTCAGTGCGCTTGTAAAATTATGTAAAAGGGCAGGGGCTTCCGAAGTGGTGGTGATTGACCATACCTGTAATCCCTGGAAAGTTACTTATAAAATTTCCGGAATTGCTGAAGCAGTTGAAAGAGCAGGGGGGATTATGAGACCACCAACGAGATACAGAAAAGTTTCAATTTCCGGAACAAAAGTTTTGAAGCAGGCAGAAGTTCTTGAAGAAGTTCTTGATGCTGATGTAGTTATAGATGTTCCTGTAGTTAAGGTTCACGGTTCAAGGGCTAAAATTACAATTTCAATGAAAAATCTTATGGGTGTGGTGAAAGATAGGGGGTATTTTCATAGAACTGATTTGAACAGATGTATTGCTGAAATTTCATATTTTATAAAGCCCACTTTAACAGTTGTTGATGCAACCAGAATTCTACTTACAAGAGGTCCTCAGGGACCAGGGAAGGTGAAAAATACAGGAATTGTGGTTGCTGGAACTGATATGGTTGCTCTTGATTCTTTTGGAGCAAAACTTCTCGGATTAAATCCAGAAAATGTCCCTCATCTTATAATTGGGAAGCAACTTGGGCTTGGTGAGTATGACCTTAATAGGGTAAGAATAAAGTATGTTTAATGGGAAAAGTAAAAAGAATAAAATAAAACTTATTTTCCGAAGAACAAGTCAGTTAATTTTTATATCTTTATTTTTCTATCGTCTTTCATCCCTTGATTTTCCAGTGAATGAAAAATTATCTTTTAGTTTATTTTTCAGATTTGACAGTTTACTTGCGATTTTTACAGGAATTTCCTCACTTTATATTTCAAAGTTTTTCATTCCAGCATTCATTCTTCTATTTTTAATATTATTATCCGGGAATTTTTTTTGTTTCTGGATTTGTCCTTTTGGTGGAATTATTGATTATTCAAATATTTTAGTTTCAAGGAAAAAGTGGAAAATTCATTTAAAAATTCCTCTTTATTTAAGAAAATTGAGGTTTTTTATTCTTGGAGGATTTATTCTGACTGCTTTTTTAACATTATTTTTTAAAATTCCTCATATTTTATGGATATCAGACCCTTATGTTATACTTACCAGAGCAGTTGTTTTAAAGAAATGGTGGCTTTTTTCTTTTCTGACAATATTGATAATAAGTATTTTTGTTCCGAGGATGTGGTGTAATAACATATGTCCTCTTGGAGCATTAAATTTTCTTATCGGGAATAAATTGAGGTATTTTATAAAAAATAAGATGAGAAGAATAAAAAATGAAAGTAAATAGAAGGGATTTTATAAAGTTTTCTCTTTTATCCTTACTCTTCGTCCTTACAGGCGGGAAATACAAACATAGAAGAAGAGCAGAGGGAAGGAAAGATGGTTTTATAAGACCACCAGGGGCAATAGTTGAGGACGATTTTGTTTATCAATGTGTAAGGTGCAGTGAATGTATAAAGGTATGCCCTACAAAATGTCTTGTAAGTGTTTCATTATCAGAAGGTTTGGTAGAATGGGGAACTCCTAAAGTTTTGCCAAGAAAAGCGGGGTGTATAAGATGTATGTCCTGTGGAATGGTGTGTCCAAGTGGGGCTATACAGAGAGTAAAGGAAGATGAAGTTAAAATGGGAACTGCTAAAATAAATAGAAAAAGATGTCTTGTCTGGAAATACAACAAAGATTGTCTTGTCTGTCTTGAGTTTTGTCCTGCTGGAGCAATTTATGTTGATTTCAAAGGAAGGCCAGTTGTAAGTTCTTCTAAATGTGTCGGTTGTGGAATATGTGAGGAAAATTGCCCTGTTATGGGAGAAGCAGCAATAAGAGTTTTTGTTAATGGAGAAAAAAGATTTGAGTTGAAAAGAAATTTGAAAACAGAAGGAGGGAAGAATGTTTAATATAGGAGCAGGTGAACTTATCCTTATACTTCTGATTATTCTTATCCTATTCGGTGCCAGAAGGTTACCAGAAATAGGGAGAGCAATTGGAAAAGCACTTGGAGAATTCAAAAAGGGGTTGAAAGAAACGAAGAAAGAAATTGAAGAAGATGAAGAAGAAAAAAAATCAGAATGATTACTCATTCATTGAACACCTTGAAGAATTAAGAAAAAGGATTATTTTTGTCATAATTTTCTGGACTATTACCTCACTTATTTCTTACTTTTTTTCAAAAGAAATTCTTGAGTTTTTAATCATTCCATTGAAAAAATATCAGAAGAATGTGATTTTTACAAGACCTCTTGAACCATTCTTTTCAGTCCTTAAAATATGCATTTTTACAGGAGGAATTATAACTCTTCCATATCTTATTATTCAGACATATCTCTTTGTATTACCAGCACTTACAAAAAAAGAAAAAAAGATGGTTAAACTTATTGCTTCCTTTTTCCCTTTTTTATTTTTTTCAGGTATGTCTTTTACATTCTATATCATTGTGCCTCTTGGACTTAAAGTGCTTTTTTCATTTGGTAAAGGTGTTATTGTTCCTTTTGTTACAATAGGATATTACTTAAATTTTTTACTTATGTTTATGATTTTACTGGGGTTGATATTCAATTTACCGGTTTTTCTTGGTGGTTTTGCAGGGATTGGGCTTGTAAAAAGTTCTTTTTTAAGGAAGAAAAGAAAATATGCTATTGTTGGTGCTTTTATCCTTTCTGCAATAATTACGCCAACAACAGATATGATTACACAACTTTTCGTAGCAATCCCATTAATTTTTTTGTATGAAATTTCAATAATTTTTGTAAAAATTTTTGAAACATAACTTTTTAATTTTGAAAGATATAAATAATTATATTTAAGAAAAATTTTTAATAAAAAAAATTTTTTAAATTCTGTTGAAAAACATTTTTTTTCAGGTCATAAGCACAGGAATAATTATTAAGGAAGTTAACATAATATCTCTTATCCGACGGTTTTTTTGTATCCTTTTGAAAATAAAAAAGATATATATGAAAATAGGTGCTTTATTTACTTTTTGTTGATGTCTGGTGCTCTGGTGCCCTGGTGTCTGGTCTCCTGGTGCTCTATATTATGCTTCTTCCATAAAAAAAATTAAAAAGGAAGTTGAACCTTAAAGTATTTTCTGGGGAAAAATTTTGAAATTATATTTACTATTATAAGCCCAACATAGAAATATAAAAATCCACTTAATAAAAGTCCTGTTATCCAGTTGAGAAAAAGAAATGTAATTGCGAAAGAGAAAACAAGTATCCCGAGAATTGTAAGGTATATAACAAGGTAATCATTTAATTTCAGGAGGACTCTCCCAAGTATCTCTTTCAGGTCAAACCCTTTTTTCAGGGAATTTGTCTCAAGAAATATAGGAATGGAAAAAGGAAGAAAAAAAAGTGCTATTAAGAAGACGATTGTGCCTATATTTATTAAAACAAGGCCTCTAAAGAAAAAAATAGACAGGAATTTACCTTCAGAAAGGGAAAATATAAAGATATCCCCTAAAAAGACGAAAAAAATTGAAATAAAAAAGTATCCAAATATTAAAATAAAAGTTTTCCATCCAAGTTTCAAAAGATAACCAAAATTTTCCCATTTAACAGTTTTTGGTTCATTTTCTAAATTTTTTCTCAATTTTTCAGTTAAATAACCCAGGGCTATAAGATTTGCAACAGGAAAAAATGTTAAAATCCCCCCTATTATCAGATTTAAAAGGTCTTCTTTACTTTTAACTGCTTCCTTAAAACATTCCTTAATCTTTTTCTTCATTCTCTCTTATGATTTTTATCATCTCTTTCACAGCATTTTCAAGACCAGTAAAAACTGACATACAAATTATACTATATCCAATATTTAATTCTTCAATCCCTTTTATTTTGCATATTGGGATAACATTTTTATAATCAAGACCATGTCCTGCGTTAACTCTCAAACCAGTTGACATTGCAAATTCAGTTCCTTTTATTATTCTGTCCAGTTGGTGATATATTTCCTCCTCTGTTTTTGCATCTGCATATTTTCCTGTATGAATTTCAATAAAATCAGCACCTGTTTCCTTTGATTTTTCTATCTGATTGAAATCTGGTTCTATGAATAAACTTACTTTAATACCTGCATTTTTAAAATCTTCAGTTGCCCTTTTTATTTTTTCAAAGTTTCCAGATACATCAAGGCCACCTTCTGTTGTTAATTCTTCTCTTCTTTCAGGAACAAGAGTAACCTGGTCTGGTTTCACATCAAGAGCAATTTTTATTATTTCATCAGATAAAGCCATTTCAAGATTAAGTTTTGTTTTTACTACCTCTTTCAGAACTCTTAGATCCCTTTCCTGAATATGTCTTCTATCCTCTCTTAGATGACAAACAATTGAATCACAGCCAGCAAGTTCACATATGACTGCAGCATAAACAGGGTCAGGAAAATTCCCTTTTCTTGCCTGTCTTAAAGTTGCAATATGGTCAATATTCACTCCAAGTTTAATCATTTTTTATCCTCCCCTTTAAAATAAATTTTATTCAGATTACAATTCATTTTTACATCTCTTTTAAAATTTCTTTAAGAGTTTCAACAAATATTTTATTTTCTTCTTCTTTTCCGATAGTCACTCTTATATAATTTTCTCCAAGTCCAAAGGCAGTCATAGATCTTACAATTATTCCTCTCTTTTCAAGTTCTTTTACTATTTTGATACCATTTTTCTTTACTCTAAAAAGAATAAAATTTGTTTCAGAAGGGACATATTCAATTCCTGAATTTTCAAATTCCCTGTAAAGGAAATATTTTCCTTCAATATTTTTCTCCCTTGAATTTTTCACATGTTTTTGGTCTTCAATTGCTGCAATTACTGCGTTCTGAGCAATAGAAGTTGTATTAAATGGAGGTCTTATTCTTTCAAGATAACTCAAAATTTCCTTCCTTCCAATACCATAACCAATTCTTAAACCAGCAAGACCATAAATCTTTGAAAATGTTCTTGCAATGACAATATTTTTATCTTTGTAGTATGGAAAAGCAGAACCAAAATCATCTGATTCAACATACTCAAAATATGCTTCATCTGAAATAATTATTATGTGTTCAGGGACATTTTTGAGAAAATCACTTAATTGTTTTTTCCTTATTATTGTGCCTGTTGGATTATTTGGGTTGCAGAGTATTATTGCTTTTGTTTTATCTGTAATACTATCAAGGAATTTATTCAAATCATAAGAAAAGTCATCATTTAATGGAACCTCCACTCTTTTTGCTCCAATTTTCAAAATAAGAATCTTATATATAAGAAAAGATGGATGAGGATAAATAACTTCTTCACCTTCTTTTACAAATGTTTCAAGCGTCATTGATAGTATTTCACTTGAACCACTTCCAAGAATGATTTCTTCTGGAGGAACAGATATAAACTGGGAAATTTTATTTTTCAGGTAATACCCTGCTCCATCAGGATACCTTCCGACTGTTTCAGCAGTATTTTTTATTGCTTCTATTGCTTCTGGAGAAGCCCCAAAAGGGTTTTCATTTGATGCAAGTTTTATAATCTTTTCAAGTCCATATTCTCTCTGTAAATCTTCAATAGGTTTTCCTGGTTTATAAGGAGAAATTTCTCGTATCCCTTCTCTAACAAGTTTTTCTATTTTATTTTCCATATTTCAACCCCGTTTTTGTTTTTACTTCATCCATTGTTTTCTCAGCCACCTCTTTTGCTTTTTCGCTTCCTTTTTTCAATATTTTCCAGAGATTTTCATTATCTTTTTCCAGTTCTTTTCTTTTTTCTCTCAAAGGTTTTAGAAAAAGTGAAAGAACCTCTCCAAGTTCTTTTTTACATTCAGTGCATCCTATCTTTGCATTTTTACATTCTTTTTCAATCTCCCCTACTCTTTTTTTATTAAATATTGAGTGATATGCAAAAACAGGACAGGTTTCAGGATGTCCCGGGTCTTTTTTGTATATTCTTTTCGGGTCTGTAAACATTTTACTTACCTTTTCTTTTATTACTTCTTCTTCATCCTTAAGGTATATACAATTTCCATATGATTTGCTCATTTTTCTCCCATCTGTTCCTGGTATTTTCGGTGTTTCAGTAAGAAGTGGTTCAGGAATAGGG
>JAGGVW010000122.1 GCA_021157805.1 bacterium | reverse complement strand
CCAATATACATTCCCGGTCTTTTGCGAACCGGCTCTAAACCCTCTACACATAAATATTCTTTGCTTTGTATGTAGAATTTTTATTAGATTTTTTAAAAGGCATAGAAGTTGGAAGTTAGATGTTGGAAGTTGAAAGTAGTTTTTTTTAATCTCTCTCTGCCAAATAAGAAAAAGAAATAAAAAATATGCTAACCTCTCTTTTTTAAATCAAACCGGCGGCGATAAATTATCCTACTTCTTTATAAATTATCCTACTTCTTTAAGGTAGCAGGTTTCGCAATAAACTATTTCTGGTCTATCTGGAGAATAGATAGTTAGTATTTCCTTTCCACATTTATCACATTTTCTTTTGTAAAGTTTTCTCGGCGGTAAAAAAGCTAATCTGTCTTTATGGCGTTGAAGCGGACATCTTCTAGGAATTGGTAATCCCATTTTACGATAAAAATCAAGCTCCATGGGAATAATTTTGTATGCCTTGCCAGTAATCTCGCATTTCAAAATTTTGTCCAAAATATCCTCATCAACATCTTTAATATCGTTGGGAATTTTATAATTGGAGAATTGGTATTTTATTCTTGATTCATAATCACTCCAAGGATAACCAAAATCTTGGGCTTGCTTTTTGGATAAAGGAAAATAATCTTGGGCTGCAGTCTCATTATATCCGAATGGAGAAAGCTCAATTGGGAAAAACTCTCCATATTTATATACTCTTCCTTTTTTATCTTTATATGGCATCTCCTGCATATGTTTTATAATCCTCCTTCACAAACTCTCATATTCATCTTTTGGATATTTTTTATTCAAAATGCAATATTCCTGATTTCTCATATTAGCACAGCCAAAGCAATTGTGGCTGGTCAAAACTGCATAGCAATATTCCAGATTAGAAGAGCCCATCTTATCTGCTTTCCCTCCTATACTAAACAAAGAAAATTTTGAGTTATAAAAACCAACCGAATGACCAACCTCATAACAAAGCTCACCCCAACCAAAACACGAACAGTCATAGCAATCCTTTGACCATCCAACTAAATAAAGATATCTGGAATCTTCAATCTTTTCACTGTACCAGCAATCTCTGGCATTTTTTGATTCGGAAATAACATTACCCCAAGAATTTACTGACTTAGTAATAGTAACAGCACGATGAGGAACTAAAATCCAAACTTTTCTAGCTTTTTCCTTCAATCTCAAAAGATTCTTATAAGAAGTTAAAGGATTATCTTTTAAAAATTCTTGATATTCCTTTTTAGAAACAGGTTTATTGAAAATATAATATTGTTTATGGCGTAGGCCTGCGCAACCGAAAACATTAGAACAATTTCTACAATCAAAAGAAAGTATAGTATCTCTACATTGAGAACAATCTTGAGAAAATAAAGTCTTATAACAATGGTTACAATTTACACACTCATAACAGAGCTCACTACTGAATAGCCAAAAATTATCAAAACAATCTTTGCTGTGAAGTGCATATGTATTATAAGCAGAATCTTCATTAAAATGACCACCAACATTTAGATAGCAATTTTTATCATCGGTTTCTTGATTGACCCAATCACTATTGACAACATTGGCATTAAAAATTGAGACATGAGGAGTAGAAAATAATAGCTCTTTGAACTGCTCAAAAAATGGTCTACTAAAATCATAATCCCTACCATAAGACAATGGATCCCATTTATCAGACCACCAGCATTCTTTGCAATATACTGGATAAGATTTATCAGGCGAAACTCTTGAAACGACTTCTCTGCCGCACAAATCACATTTTCTTTTATACAGCGCTCTCTCATTACGAAAAGCAATCCTGCGTTGCTCTCTACAATCAGGACAAAAAGTGGGTTCTGGTACACCTATTTTCTGGTAAAATTCTTTATCTTCTTGGGTGATATTAAATTGTTTATGACAATTCTGGCAGGTAGGCATGATTTATCCACAGATTGACTATTGACAAAATTCCTTAGTTTGCTATGCTAATAATATCAAAAAAGAGATATTCTTTTTCCTCTTTTATCCAAGGCTCTATGAGTACAGATAAAAGAGGTTTTTTATTTTTACCCCGTTAGAAATCCGTTTTGCTTTTTGGCAAAACCGCTAGTTGCCTTTGGCAACTTATTTCTAACAGAGTTTAGAATTCAATAAGAATTTTTTCTTTATTTTTGATGAGCCGATAGTAATTATGTTCACCTTTTTCATATTTTCGAAAAACGCTACCACCAATCATATCAATTATTTGAATCATATCTTCACTTTTAGATCTTTGTTGTTGAATTTTTCTGACTATATTCTTAGTTAAATATCTTCGGAGAACACCTTTAAATTCTTTTTGATGAATTTTAGCTACTGCTTCATCTATAATTAGAGTTGCTTTTTCTAAAGGCGGATTATTGTCATAAAGTAATCTTCTAACTAATTCGCAGTATAATTCTTTGGGTCTATATTGTAAAGCAGGAGCTTTTAATTTTCTTTTATTTACTACAATAACTTTATATTTTATAGGGAATTTGATTATTAACTTAAGAAACTCTTTTCTAAATTTATCTTTGCATCGGCTAAACTTAAATTCGTAATCAGAGGTTAGATGTAATTTTGATTTGAGTTGGGTTATTTGTTCTTTAATCTTTCTTACTCCTTTATCAATTTCTTTTTGATCAATGTTTAAATAAACAAAACCGATAATAAAATGTTTTGTAGAGCCGTAATTAAACTTGAATCCAGGGTCACCTGATTCATCAATCCAGAGTTTATTGACAGTATCAATAGGTTTAGTCCTCATATATCATACCACTTCCTTTAGATAACACTTTTCACCCGCCGAACTTTTACTTCGTAAAAGTTTGGCGGACTTCGCCTGCTTTTGTTTTTATCCTATTTCTTTAAGGTAGCACTCTTCACAATATACTATCTCAGGTCTATCTGGAAAAAGAAAGATTCATTCTTCTGTAGATTCCTTTCGGAATAGCGAAGTGGAGCTTCGCGATAATGCGGAGCTTCGTTCCGCTACTCCATTAGAAATAAGAAGGAAGCAAAATTGCCGGCGGGGGCAGACCTCGCCTAAACGGGCGAGGTCTTCCTTCTCTCAGCTCTTGACTTTTGAGTTATAGATTTGACTTTTGCTTGCCCTTACAATTTGCGAAGCAAATTGTTT
>JAGGVW010000002.1 GCA_021157805.1 bacterium | reverse complement strand
TGGAAAGGAAAGATGAAGGGGGAAAAAACTTTGGAAAAATTACTGAAAGAATACCTCTCGGGGAAAGTTTAAATCCATTCAAAGGAGAAAAAATAAAGATAAAGACACAGGGAAAGAACAAAATAATCTTTGGGAGAGAGGAAATTGACCTTTCTTGCATAGAACAGATTGTTGATAAAAGTCAGACAAGAGCAATAGCAGATGCAATTTTTTACTCAAAGAAATACATAAATGGAAAAAGGACATTAAGAGAGGTTGTTGAAAAAGTTGAAAAAGATATAAATTCAAAAGGACTTGATATAATAAACAGAAAAATAAATGGTGAATATGCTTTTTTCAGAAAAATTGAACTTGCATCTGCGATAAATCGGCTCAGGACCTTGAAAGTGAGGCAGGAAGAGTGCTATAATTTGAAAAGAAAAACTTTCTGCCCAAATAGATATAACTTTTAATTAAAGCCCGTGTAGCTCAGCGGTAGAGCGGCTCATTCGTAATGAGCAAGTCAGGGGTTCAAATCCCCTCGCGGGCTTGGACTATTTTAACCGACGCGATTAAACAAGAAGGGAAGAAGTGGTAACAGGAATAACGCCTTTTGAAGAAGCATATTCCAGAAACTTTTTTCCTTTTTCCTCATCAACACCTTTTATAGCATCAACAACAATATAAACCTTTTTATTCCTTTCAAGAAGTCCTTCAACACATTCTTTCACACAGTATTCAGTCGCAACTCCATAAACAACAAAAATTTCTTTTCCAATTTCTTCTATTGCCTTTTCAAAATTAGGATTTGAGAAGACAGAAAGTTTGTCTTTTTCAAAAATAAATTGTCTATATTTTGTAAAATCAATTTCAATAGTTCTATCAAATGGAATAAAAAGTGCCTCTTTTATCTTTGTCTCATTTATTTTCTTCTGTCCTTCTGTTCCCTTTATGCAGTGAGGAGGAAATTGTTTAAATTCCGGATCATCCTGTGTATGTGAATCAACCGATGAAAAAATTGGGATATTGTTTCTGTAAGCAAATTCAGTTAATTTTTTTAAATTTTCTATTATATTTTCTGCATCAGGGACATAAAGATTTCCTTCTTTAAACATAAAATCATTCTGTGTATCAATATCAATGAATAATATCTTATTTTTATCCATTTTTTTCTTTTAGTTTCTTAAGGTTTTTCTTCAACTTATCTGAAAATTCAACAGGATATTTTTCTGGATTTTTAAGTTTCTTATATTTTTCTGGTAGTTTTTCAAGTTGTTTTTTCACATATTCTCTTATTTTTTCTATTCCAGGCACATCTCTTATAACTTTTCCATTTTCAATATATTTTTTCAACAGTTTTTCTCCTTCTTTAATCTCTTCTCCTTTTTCACAAACAATATCCTCTTTAAAATATCCATTTTCTTCAAATCGGAAAACCTGTTTTGCTCCAGGATATGTAATTTTATCCTCACTTAACTTTCCAACCTTTTTTATCTCTCCTTCATTCTCAAATTCAACAAGTTTATAAATTGTTGAAAGATAAGGGCAATCACTATTTGTGACAAGTTTGGTCCCAACTCCAAATCCATTAACAGGGCTTTTATTTTCAACAATTTCAAATATTTTATATTCATCAAGGTCACCACTTATAAAAATCCCTGTCTCATTTAGCCCATCTTTATCAAGAATTTCCCTTGCTTTTTTTGAACTTTCAATTATATTTCCTGAATCAATCCTTATTGCCCTAACATTTTTCCCTACATTCTTTACCTTTTCAACTCCTTTTTCTGTATCAAATGTATCTACAAGCAAAATGGTGCTATCGGGAAAGACATCATAATATTTTTTAAATGCTTCAAGTTCATCCTCAAATGATAAAACAAATGAATGAGCCATAGTCCCAAAAACAGGGATATTAAAAACTTTTCCAGCATATAAATTTGAAGTCCCGGCAAACCCTCCTATATATGAAGAATAGGCAGCATAAACAGAAGCAAGAAATGAAGGAGCTCTCCTTGCTCCAAATTCAACGATATTCCTTTTTTTCCCGTCAATTGAAGAAAAATAAACAATCCTGCTTGCTTTTGTAGTAATAAGAGTATTGTAAGTTATAAAATTTAGAAGTGCTGTCTCAACAATCTGGGTTTCAACAATTCCCCCTTCAATCCTTATAACAGGTTCATTTTCAAAAAACAAACTACCTTCATCCATCGCCCATAAGTTTCCTTCAAATTTTAAATTTAAAAGATAATCAAAAAAGTCATTATCAACATTCTTGAAAACTTCAAGATTTTTAAGATATTCAATTTCATTTTTCTCAAAATGAAGATTTTTAAGATATTCAATTACAAATCTCAAACCAGAAAAAATAAGGTATCCTCTATTTTCAGGAATATTTCTTACCCATAATTCAAATTTTCCTTTTGCGTTTTTAAAATATTTATAATAAATCGCAGACATTGTAATTTCGTAAAGGTCAGTAAAAAGAGGAGAATAAATCATTTTGTCTTTCTCCTTTTAATATAATAATACCTGAAAGTTACCATATCATTAAGAAACCTATTGTTAAACAGGAAATTTATAAATCACAAGTCCTGAAGGAACTTTTGGATAAAAATAAGTTGTCTTTTGAGGCATAACTTCACCTGAATAACAGATTTTTAAAAACTGTTCCTTCTTTATAGGATTTAAGAAAAATATAACTCCTCCTTTCTTTTTTCTGTATTCATCCATTAAATAATCCATTGAAGAATGGAATAAAAGCTCGTTACTTTTAATTTTAAAGATGTCTGTAAAAATAAATTCGTGAAGGATAACTGTGTCAAGTTCAGACCAGTTTTTACTATGTTTTTCTGCAATTTTTCCCATTACTTCTCTTCTTTTCAATATAAGAATAAAAAAATCCCCTTTTTCATAAACACCAAAAGAATGATTGTCATAATTCTCCTTCATTTTTTCTTTCATTTCCTCAATAGAAGAAACATCTATAAATTCAAAAAAATCACCAAGAGTTTCCCTTTTATCAATAAAAGAAATATTCTTCTGTATGTATCTATGAGTTGGTAAAATAACAAGTCCAGGAGAGTTTATATTTACAAAAAAAACAAGAACTTTCTCTGCCCATGGGTAAGGATTATCAAGATAAAAATGGAGTGCAGCATTATATCTGTGATGTCCATCAGCAATTATAACTTTTTTATTTTTAAACAATTCTCTTATTCTCTCAATTTTTTTTCTATCGGTTATCCTTCCAAAAGAAAAATTTTCATCATTTATTCTCCCGGTTATTTCTTCTTTTTCTCCCTCTGTCTCTTTTTCAAAAATAAAATTCTCATCTCGATATAGCATAAAAACAGGACTGAAATTTGCTCTGCATTTTTCAATAAGTTTATATCTATTCATTTTATATTTCTCAAAAATTTTCTCATGTGGTATAACATTCCCTTTTTCAAATTCTTCAAGTTTAAGTAAAGCAAAAAACCCTTTCCTCTCTTTTTTTTCGCCATCAACTTTAAATTTATGATTTACAAAATAAAAACACTCCTCTTTTTCTTCAATTAAAATCTTTTCTTTTATCCATTTATGAAATTTTACAGAAACATCTCCAGGTTCAACATTTTTTGAAATCAAATTTATTATATTATAAGGGGATTGTAATTGTAGTTTTTCTTCAAATTTTTCATCAATAACATCCCAGGGTGGAGCAATAACTTTACTTATATCTCCTGTTTTTTTTGAATTGTAAATATACCCTTTAAAAGAACTTATCTCTACCATTTTTTCTCCGTTTTGTTTTTTGGGAAGTAATTGACTTTTATTTTCCCTCTTTACTTTCTGTTTCTTTCACTGGCTCTACTTCTTTAAGAGAGATGAATATTTCAACTTTTGCCTTTTTTCTCAATTGCGAATACCAGTCATTAAAATATTTCTCCCTTTTCTGCCACTGTAAAATTTTTCTTATTGATTCTTTATCAATTTTCTTTAATTTATTTTTCTTTATGTAATCATTAACATCTTTATCGCTTATTTTTATATTCCCTTCAGAAACAATAAGATTTTTCAATTTTTCAAGCATTATTTTTTTTCTAACATCATTTTCAATCTTTCTCAATTCTTCATCAGGTATTCTGCTTATAATATTCTCATATTTTTTTTCATCAAATTTTCCATTTTTATCCTTGAAAACAGGGTCGGACTTTACTGCTTCAACTATCTCATTATCAAAAACCCTTATTCTTCTTTTCCTTGCCTCTCGCAATAAAATCTTCTCTCTTATCAATTCTTCAAGAACCCCTTTTTCAATATTAAGTTTATCTCTTATTTCAGAATACTTATCTCCAAAAATCTGTCTGTATCTATCTTCAACATCTGAAAGACGGGCATAAAATTCCCTGTAAGTAATTGGCTCTCCATTAACAATAGCAACACAACTCTGTCTTTTTTGAGTTCCAGAAATATTAACTCCCCATATTAAAAAACCAGGAATTATCATAAGAGCCACCAGCCATAAAATAATTCTCATATTTCTTTTTTTTCTGAAAAATCTTGTAATCATTTCATCCTCTCCTTCCTATCAAAATTACAAACTCACCTTTATTTTCTTTATTCAAAAAGTAATCACAAACATCTTCAACTTTTCCATATTTAATTTCTTCAAACTTTTTTGTTATCTCTCTGCAAATAGTCATCTCTCTACCTGAAAAAATTTCCTTTATAATCTGGAGTGTCTCTTTTATCCTGTAAACTGACTCAAAAAAAATCAATGTTTCTCCCTTCTCTTTTAAACTTTCCATAAACTTCTTCTTTCTATTTTTCCCCTTTGGCAAAAATCCATAAAAACTAAATTTATCTGAAGGAAGTCCTGAAATAGAAATAGCAGAAGTAAGTGATGAAGGACCAGGGATTGGAATAACTTTTATACTGTTTTTATGGGCACTACTTACAAGTAAAAAAGCAGGGTCTGATATCCCTGGAGTTCCTCTATCACAAACTAACGCTATTTCTTTTCCATCCTTTAACATTTCAATAACCTTATTAACTCTTCTTAATTCATTATCCTTATAGTATGAAAGAAGACGATTTTTTATACCATAATAATTTAATAATTTCAATGTTTCTCTTGTATCTTCACAAAGAATTAAGTCAACCTTTTTTAAAATTTCAATTGCTCTGAAAGTTATATCTTCCAGATTGCCAATTGGAGTTGAAACTACATATAACATTAAATTTCATCTCCTTTTTGTCTAAAAATTTTACAATTTATTTTTAAAGGTGTAAAATTATAATCAATGTTTTTTGCCTTTTAAAACTTCTCAAAAGGAGATAAAAATGGAATATGATAAAATTTTACCCGAGATTATAAAAAAGAATGATAAAAAAATTCTTCTACTTGTTATAGATGGCGTTGGAGGAATTCCTGACCCTGAAACAGGAAAAACAGAACTTGAAACAGCAAATATCCCGAATATTGATGATTTCGCAAAAAGAGGTTCCTGTGGTCTTTCAATACCTGTTCTTCCTGGAATAACTCCTGGAAGTGGTCCCGGACATATTGCACTTTTTGGTTATGACCCTATTGAAGTTCAAATAGGAAGAGGTGTTCTTGAATGTCTGGGAAT
>JAGGVW010000148.1 GCA_021157805.1 bacterium | reverse complement strand
TAAAAGTAATATCTGGTAGCGTATTTATTTAGTGACGGATCTTATCAATTACTTTCTTTATACTGTAGACTTTTTCCCAAAATAAATAACCATGTTCTTTTTTGTTTCAGCAAGAAATTATATTCTATGGTGGGCAATTTCTCCTGTTTGGCTGGCAATTGGAGTTCCGCATCTTATTTTGAGAATTTCTTGAATCCCTTGATATTTCTGTAAATACAAAGTTTTTCAATAATTTATAAAAATTTTTCATCTATACCAATTTATATGATTTTGGACACTGAATGGACACTATTTGGACACCAAAAATTTCTCAATTTTTCCCATTTTTTCCCACTTTTACGGCACAAAATTTTAGGGAATTTTCTACCCTACCATCCTGTCCATTTTATTTTCAAATAATTTTCCTGAAGATTGGATATTTCTATCTTTTATTATTAGATATGAGAATCGTTTCTTCTCTTATAGAAGAAAAAGACATAAAAATATTTTTATTATTTTCCGATTTTCCACGAACCTCTTGGTCCAAACTGTCTCTCAAATTCTTTGTATTCTTGCCAAGCTTTTTCTGTTTTTTCCCAAGGATTTTGTCCACATGCAAATTCAAATTTCCACATAAGCTCTCTCTCAATCCTTAAAATTTCTTTTCCATCTGAGTTATACAATACAGCAAAACCAATTTCCCCATGTTTTCTTTCTTCCCAGCATTTTTTTCTATTATGTGATTTAATTCTATGTCTCAAATTTGAAGTTTCGGTAATTACAGGTTTCCTATTCGGACTTAAATAAGTTCCTCCATGCCCTGATGTCCCTATGTCTAAAATACAATGCGGTTTTTCATTCACTATACATAAAACTACATACACACCCGCGTCTTCTCTTATTTGGTCGGGATCAAAATAAATCCCTTCAAACTTATAACTGCCAATATCTATTATCATTTTCCTCTCATATTTAATATCCCCTCTTTTTTCTGTTATATCATTCTTTAAGTGCTCTGTAAATCTCCTCATTATTTCCGGTTTTTATTAAGAAGTGGTCTAAAAAATTGTTTTTAAAATTCCCGATTGTTTCCTATTTTTTACACAATCCTTTTTCTATTCTTCTACCCTACCCACCAGACTATTTTATTTTTTAAAAAATATAATAAAATAGAAAAAGTGGGAAGGAGAAAAAATAAAAAAACTACAGATAAAAGAAGGAAGACAGAAAAGTTGTTATCTGAGAGAAATATGAGGTATAATTGTAGGAAAGGGAGGGGTCGCATAGTGGCCTAGTGCGGCGGATTGCTAATCCGTTGTACGGTCGAAAGGCCCTACCGTTCCCCCCTTCGCTTAGCAAGTTGTGTTAGAACCGGGTTCTGAAAAAGGTTGACTTTTATGGATTTTTTTTATAAACTTATTATATGGATAAAAAAGTTATTGATAAAAAAATTGTGGAGTATCTCGGGAATCTTTCCCGAATTTTCCTCAGCGAGGATGAGAAAGAGAATCTTTGTGCCGACCTTGAGAAAATTCTTGGATATGTTTCTCAACTTGAAAAAGTTGATACAGAAAAAGTTGAACCAACCTATCATGTCCTGCCTTTAAAAAACGCTTTCAGAAAGGATAAAGTGAAACAATCTTTCCCAAAAGAAGAGATGCTTAAAAATGCCCCTGATAAAAAAGGGGATTTTTTCAAAGTTCCGAAAATAATTTAAAAAAATGAGAAAAAGATATCTTCTATTTGAAAAGCCAATTGAAGAAATTGAGAAAAAGATTGAGGAATTTGAAAAAAAAAGGAAAAATGGCTCTGTTGAAAAGGGTGGAGAAATTTTAAAATTAAAACAGGCACTTAGTGAGAAGAAAAAAGAAATTTTTTCTAATTTAACTGCATGGCAGATAGTTCAGATTGCAAGACATCCTGAAAGACCCCATACAATGGATTATATTGAAAAACTTTTTGATGATTTTATTGAACTTCACGGAGATAGAATTTCCGGGGATGACCCTTCAATAATTGCAGGTATGGGTAAATTTAAAGGAATTACTGTGGCTGTTGCAGGACATCAAAAAGGTAGAGAAACAAAAGAAAACCTTGAAAGGAAATTCGGTATGGCTCATCCTGAGGGATATAGAAAAGCAAGAAGAATTATGAAACTGGCTGAAAAATTCCATGCACCTGTTATAACATTTATTGATACTCCAGGGGCTCATCCAGATATTGAGGCAGAAGAAAAAGGACAGGCATTAACAATTGCTGAAAACCTTCTTGAAATGTCCCTTCTGAAAATACCTATTTTATCCATAATAATCGGGGAAGGAGGAAGTGGCGGGGCTCTTGCAATTGGATTTGGGGATAGAATTTTGATGCAGGAATTTGCAATATATTCTGTTATTTCACCTGAAGGATGTGCTTCAATTTTATGGAAAAAACAGGATGCGGTTGGAGATGCAGCAAAATCATTGAAATTAACAGCAAAAGAACTTTATAATCTTGGAATTATTGATGAAGTTATTCCAGAACCAACTGGAGCGGCTCATTCAAACTGGGAAGAGGCATTTAAGTATATGGAAGAAGCAATTGATAAAAATTTAAAGGAATTAAAAACTATAGATATTGATGACCTTGTTGAATTGAGGTATCAAAAATACAGAAAAATAGGAGTTTATGATGAAAAAGAAGAAACTTAAACTTGTTTTACCAAAAGGGTCTCTGCAGGAAACAACTCTTACAATTTTCCAGAGGGCTGGATTTGAGATTTATTCTTCTTCAAGAAGTTATTTTTTATCCATTAATGACCCTGAAATTGAAGCAGTTCTTTTAAGAACTCAGGAAATCCCAAGATATGTTGAACTTGGTGCTTTTGACGCAGGAATTGCAGGAAAGGACTGGATAACTGAAAATAGAGCAAAGGTTGTTGAAGTAACTGAACTTGTTTATTCAAAGCAGGGTTTCAGACCGGTTAAGGTTGTTGTTGCAGTTCCTGAAAGTTCAAATATAAAAAAAGTTGAAGACCTTGAAGGGAAATTAATAGCAACTGAGCTTGTAAATTTAACAGAGGATTTCTTAAAAAAGAAAGGAATAAAAGCAAATGTTGAGTTCTCATACGGAGCAACGGAAATAAAAGCAGGTAAACTTGTTGATGCAATTGTTGAAATAACTGAAACTGGCTCTACTTTATATTCTCATAATCTTAAAATTATTGAAGTTATAATGGAATCAACTCCACGATTAATTGC
>JAGGVW010000035.1 GCA_021157805.1 bacterium | reverse complement strand
CTCTTGAAGATAATCAAATAAAGAATGCAACAACCATAATTATTTTGTACATTTTAGTATATTTTATCGGAGCAATTGTTGGGGTATTTTGCGGTTATCCTTTTATTCATTCCCTTTTTGAATCAGTTTCTGCTGCTGCTATTGTTGGGCTTTCTGTTGGAATTACGAATTCTTCAATGCCTTCACTTTTAAAAATTACCTATATTCTGGAAATGTGGTTGGGTCGTCTTGAATTTATCTCAATTTTTGTTGCTTTTGGCTTTCTTTTTTCTTTAAGGAGTCCAGAATGAGAAAAATAATGATGATATTTATGTTTTTTGCTTTAACTGTTTTCGCTCAGAATGTTATTTCAGGCAAAGAACTTTTTGAAAAGTCAAAATTACTGAATAATAAAAAAGTTGTTGTAATAGGAGAATGTATTGGAGACATAATAAAATATGAAGATGATATATGGGTAAATATAAAAACACAGGATGGTTATTTTATAGGAGTTGTGTTGAATAAAAAAGAAGCGGAAAAAATAAAATATCTTGGAAGGTATAGAGTTAAAGGAGATATAATAAAGGTTGCGGGTATTTTTCACTCAAACTGTCCTGTTCATTTTGGCGAGATGGATATTCATTCTAATAAAATTGAAGTTTTACAAAGGGGAGAAATTTATGAGGAAAAAATACAGAAAAAAAAGGTTTTTTTAAGTTTAATTCTTTCCTTCACGATTTTGTTTTTTATTTATTACTTTCACAGAGTTGCCCCAAAAGATAGTGACGAGTAACTCCAGTAATTTTAATTTTTACAATTTTTCCTATTTGATTTTTTTCACCTTCAAAAAGAACAACCTTTCTCTTTATATCTCTTCCTATTAAAAAATTTTTCTTTTTTTTACTTTCTTTCAGACAAAGAACCTGACTTATTTCACCTATTCTTTCCTTATTTTTCAGGAGAGATATTTTATCCTGTAAACCTAAAATAGTTCTGTGTCTCTTTTCTTTTTCTTCCTGACTTACTGTTTCTGGAAATTTACTGGCAATTGTTTTTGGTCTTGGTGAATATTTGAAAACAAAAAGGTCATCAAATTTAGTTCTTTTAACAATATTATATGTTTTCCTGAAATCTTCTTCTGTCTCATCAGGGAAACCAACTATAATATCTGACGTTAGTGATATTTCAGGACAAATTTCTCTGCTTCTTTCAACAATTTTAAGATATTTTTCAACTGTATATTTTCTATTCATTTTTTCAAGAATTCTGTTAGAACCGGATTGGAGTGGGAAATGGAGATGTTTGTATAAATTAGGAATTTCAGAAAAAGATTTCAGGAGTTTTTCAGGAATATCTTTTGGATGAGAAGTTAAAAAGCCAAATCTTTCAATTCCTTCTATTTCTGCAACTTTATAGATTAAATCAACAAAATCATAATTTTCATATCTATATTCATTTACATTCTGCCCTATTAGAATTATTTCCTTAACACCATTTTTAACCAGTTCTTCTATTTCTTCAATAATTTTTACAAATGGCTTATTTATGAGTTTTCCTCTTGTAAATGGAACAACACAATAAGAACAGAAATTTTCACATCCTTTTGAAATTGTAATAAAAGAAGATATTTTCCCTTTAATTTCTCCTATTTCTTCAATAAATGGGTCTTCACTCTCCCCTGTTAAAATTATTCTTTCCCCTTTTTTAAACTCAGGTAAAATTTCTACAAGTTTTTTGTAAGTATTGGGACCACAAACAATATCTATAAATGGGAGTTGTTCAAATATTTTTTCTCCATAAAGATTAGCAGTGCAACCAATAAGGCAGAATATTTTATCTGTATTTTTTATTGAACTTAAAAAACCAAATGCTCTATCTTCAGCATGTTTTCTTACACTGCAGGTATTTACAAATACAAAAGAGGCATCTTCAATTTTATCTGTTCTTTGAAAATTTTTTTTATTCAAAAGAGCAGAAAGTTTTTCACTATCATAAAAATTCATCTGACAGCCATATGTCTTAATGTAATATTTTTCTTTCATAGAAAAAGTTATACCACTCTTTTCAATTTTAGAGAAAGCAGAAATTATACTTTTGTTATTCCATAAATACATCCAGCAATTAAGCCGATGAGAGTTGCAGGAGTAATTTTAAAAACAATTGAAATAGAAAAAGAACAGACAGAAAGATTAAAATTGTTTATTGAAAAAGAGGGAAATGAGATTGAAGAATTTAAAAAAGAATAAAAAGATGAAGTATCCGGGATAAAAAAAAGTGCAATCTCCCCCAGCGCTGTTCCAATTAAACTACTTAAAATAACAACAACAAGAATATAAAAAAATTTCATAAAAAAATTATACCATATCAATCAGAAGAGATAAAACAGCCAGGACTTCTTTAAACTCAACAGAAAATATTTATATGTTAAAAAATTATTTGATAGGAAAAAAAGAGTGGTTTGTTATACCTTTCCAGAAAGTTTAGTTCAATGGCATCATTATAAATTCTCACTTAAAGAAATGTTTGGCTGTTGTTTTATATGTTCAACATTAGAAAATAGACTAATTTTTACTTCTGTTTTCTCTATTCTTTCTTTTGCCCACTGGAAATATTCAGAATTGATTTCAATTCCTATAAAGTTGCGATTATACCTCTTGGCAACTACACCTGTAGTTCCTGAACCCAAGAATGGATCAAGAATTGTATCTCCTACTTTACTTCCTATCAATATAATTCTTTCTAATAACCCTTCTGGCTTTTCAGTTGGGTGTAAGGTGATATGTTTTCTGGCTTTTATTATCCATAAATTTCTCATCTGCTTTCCCTTATTGATTTTTTTAGCTAATTCATAGTCAAAATAGTATTTCTTACTTTTGCTTGCTACCCATATAATTTCAGTGGATGGAACAAACCTATTTTTTGAAAATAAAGGAGTGGCATTGGGTTTATACCATACTATATCATTTATTATCCATAATCCTAATTCTTTAAGTGCTATTCCTATTGAAGGATGGTTGTGTAATGTTCCCGAAATCCATATCGTTCCCTGTGGTTTTAGCACTCTAATACATTCCTTTATCCATTTTAGATTAAATTCATGAATATTATCAATCTTATCCCAATCTCCCTTGTCTAGTTTAACAGGTTTTCCAGCATGAACTGTAAGGTGGTTTTCTCCAGAGAGATTATAAGGTGGGTCCGCAAAAATCAAATCTACACTCTCTGCTTCAAGTTTTTTTAATTCCACTAAACAATCTCCAAGGATGAGTTTTATTTTAGGCATTTTGTTTCCCCCCATATATTCTCTTTTCTGCTACTTTAATGTATTTCTCGTTTATCTCTATGCCTATCCACTTCCGTTTTAACCTTTGTGCAACTACTCCTGTAGTTCCTGTGCCAAAAAAAGGGTCTAATACAATGTCATCCTTATCTGAAGAAGCAATGATTATAATTTCTAACAATTTTTCTGGCTTTTGTGTAGGATGGATAGCTCTTCCATTTTCTCCCTTTATTCTTTCTTTTCCCTGCACTAAAGAAATTTCTATAAAATCCAGAAAATCTCTCATTTGCTTAGGTTTACTATTTTTTGTTTTATGAGGATTTATTTTTTTTAATTCTTCATAATTAAATTTCCATTTTTTCCCTTTAACAAACCAACAAACATACTCTGTTGAATGAGTAAAGGTTCTTTTAGTTATACTGGGCATTGCATTTGTTTTATACCAAGTTATTATATTGTTTAATTTAAATCCTATCTTTTTAGCAATAACAATTATCTCACCAATATTATGGAAAGTACAAGAAACATATAAGCTCCCATTTTGTTTCAAAACTCTCCACGATTCTTTTACCCATTTCTCAGTAAATTTTACATATTTATCATAATCCCAAGTATCCCATCCTTCGTTCATTTTGTAAAATGGTCCACCTGTTTTATTATTGATAAGGTTCAGGCTTTTCCCAGATAAATTATAGGGTGGATCTGCATAGATTAAATTTATACTACCGTCTGGTATATGCTTTTTCATTACCTCAATACAATCACCTCTATAAATATAGTTAATTTTCATATTTTCCCCTCTACCCATAACTCTAAA
This sequence comes from bacterium, assembly GCA_021157805.1. The sequence continues at coordinate 3,240 of JAGGVW010000035.1, read as the reverse complement.
ACTTGATTTATTCTTTCAGCCCATTTGGAAAAACTGCTAATAGTTGATGTCTCTTTTATAAGCCAATCGTATAATTTATACAACTCATGATGTGTAAATTTCTTCCCGTTTTCAATATATTTCAATAATTTTCTAAGTAATAATGCAAATTGTTTAGCAGTAAGAGGAATTATTTTTTGGGGCCTTCCGTCGTATTCATATTTTACTGAAATCCAAAATTGAGAATAAGTATCCTGATGAACTTTAGGAGCTACAAATATACAATAGATATTATCATCAAAACTATTAACTTTCTCAAAATTTCTAAGATGTCTCATAACTGGTTGTCCTTCCTGTACCCATTGAAGATTAGAAGTATTAAGAGTTACTTCACATATTGCTTTAAATGACTCATAGTAGCATTCTATATCAGGTTTATTACCTGGAGCGTGAGTTAAAGGTTCGCCTTCATCATCCATTGGATAATTAGGTTTTATTAAAAGTTCGTCATTAATTATTCTGAAAGCCTCTGTAAGTATTTTCTCGAAAGTTTCCGGCTCAATTTTTCTTAATAACTTCTGATTTCCCAGTATTTCTATTATTTCCTTAATTCTATCGATATTTCCAAGTAATTGTCTTTTCTTTACATAAAGTTTTAGTTTTCTATTTAATTCTCTCAAGTCCGATATATGTTTCTCCAACGATGTTTTATTAAGAGTGTTTATTTCAATCTTTAGGATTTTCATTTCTTCTTCCGATAATGCTATTTTTTCTTTTTCTAATGTTTTGATAATTAATTTATGAATGCTTAAGGCTATATTTTTCAAATTGTCTAATTTTTTCCACGGTAAAGTCGGTTCATTTATATCCGAAATGTAATCTAAATAATCAGAAATATTCTTAAATTTAAATGCCACGCCATCATATATGGATAATAATTGTTCTATCTCGGACATCCTTGAAAGTTCTAAATCAACTCGCCAGTAATAACCCAACGGCGCTGTTTCTATTCTAAAATATCTCGTAAGTCTAAAATATCTCATTATATTATCGCCATAGTCAAATAGATTATTTATTTTCTTTTGGGGAAGTTTACTTGTTTCATAGAATTCTTCTGCAAATTTTATAATAAATTTCTGCTTCGCTCTTTTACCTGAGATTTTTCTATATGCTAAAATCCTTTTAATTTGTTCATCAATATATTTCGCGTTTATTAATGTAGGAATAAATAGACAAAATTCATCTCTACTTAAACCGTTAACGCTACTTTTTCTATTTATTTCTTCTATTAATCTGATTGTTGCTATAAATGGTACAATATTGAATCCTTGTTTCTCTGAAAAGTTCTTACTCCATGGGTTTGGAAATTGTAACTTTAATAAACTTTTGAAGAAAATAAAGCCTATATCATAATCTCCTTTTAGGAATAAATTACCTAACTCAGTGATCTTAACAGGTCCATATCCTTCTCTCGCAATAGCAAACCCCAATTTATTTAGAGGATTAACTGATTGTCTTCCTCTCATGGGAGGATCTTCATATTCTTGACATTCAAAAATATCTTTGGCAACAGAAAAAGGAATTTCAAGAGCAGGGTTATCGTAATATTTTTGGTATTTTTGAGGAATACTGTTCGGTTTGTAAACTCTCTCCTTAATTAAAAGAATTTGATATTTGATTTGATTTTTCTTTGAAAAATCTTCACCTTCAAGTTGCTTTAGAACTTTTAGAAAATCTCTCAATCTTAAAGGATTTCTAACAGTTGTTGAAATTGACCATGGTTTTTTCATTTTATACACCTAATATTCTGAAGATATATAAAGTTTTCCTTTGCCAAATTTGGGCATCGTTAAGCATAACCGTATGTCTGCTAAACGCTGTACAAATCATATTTTAATTCCTGCCTTATATGCTTTACTAATAAGGTAATTGATGAATGTAGAGCATGAAACTAACATAAATTTTGCATCTTCAAAATTAAGATTAGGTTCGTCAAGCAAAGCATGACGTATTCCTTCGGTAACACTTGTATATCCATATAAACTGCTGAATGCACTTTTCAAAGCAGGGTGTAAACTGGAATTAACTTGAATTACGCTTTTAACTGGTTTAATACCTTTTCTTTGAGAAAATAGTTTCATAATATTGCCTTCATATTTTCAGTTCTTCCACAAAAATAACTCATTATATCTATTTACATATATTTCTTTCTGAACAACAATCAATTCTCCCTACCTTTTTATTATTTTAACACCATAAATAATATATAGCACAGGAGAGAAAAAATCAAATCTCTGTCTTTTTTATAGATTATCGGGGTAAACTCTTTTCTATCCTATTTAAAAGGTAATTTCAAGATTTATTTCTGGATACTCTTTTTGAATTTCTTTATATATTTTTTCTGCCTTTTCTTTTTCACCTTTCTTCTCAAATATCTTTCCTTTTAAAAAAAGAGCATAGGGGATATAAGGATTATTTTTTGAGCATATTTTCAAAAAAATATCAATTTCATTGAGTGCTTTATCAAATCTATTTTCAAGAAAAAACAACCTGCTTTTCAGAAGAGACCAGGAACTATCAATTTTAGCAAGAGGAACTTCATTTTCCCAGTTCTTTAATTTTTCTTCTGCAGTTGAAAAATCTTTTCTTTTTATATTATAGATTACCTGTTGAGCATAAAAAGCATTTCTCATACTGTAATTTTTTTTATCTGTATATTTCTCATATATTTTTTTTGCTTTTTCCCCCTCCCCTTTTATTCTATAAATATCTCCCATTCTTATTTCTGCCTGTCTTTTTAATTTTTCATCTTTTGTTTTCATAATTTTGTCAAGTTGTTCTTTTGCTTCGTCAGTTTTTTCCATCTCTATTTCTAATTCAGCAAGTTCTAAAAGATTTTCTATTTTTTCAGGATTTTTTTCTATTATTTCATAATAGAGTTTTTCTGCTTCGCACAATTTCCCTGTTTTTATCAGAAGTCCTGATAGAATTTTCATAAATTTATATTTTTCTTCATCTGTTTTTGCTTTTGATTTTAAAACTGAAAAGCATTTTGATGCTTCTTCAATCTTTTCATAACTTAAATAAATCTGGGAAAGAGCATAAAGGCAGTTGTATGGTAGTTTTGAATAATCATATTTTTTAAATTCTTTAAAATAATCATGGTGTTTTTTGGGAGGTATATATGTTTTTGAATAATCCTGTTCTACATATACTTTCATTGTAATTTTATCTGTTTTTCCGTTTTTATCCCTTATGAAT
>JAGGVW010000031.1 GCA_021157805.1 bacterium | reverse complement strand
CTTTTATCCAATCAGAATTTATGTTTATACCTTCTCCCATTTATTTTTTTTAAAATATTTCTCAGTAATATATTTTTTTATCTCACTGTCAAAACCAAGTTCAACATAATGAACATTTTCTGTTTTTCTTCTTTTAAAAATTCAAATTCCATTTTGAGAAAAATCAAAATTTAGTGTATAATATCTTTATGAAAAATTTCAAACTTTTCTCGCCAACTGATTATAGGTATGGAGTTGATGAACTTCTTGATTATCTTACAGAAGAAAGTTTTATTAAATACAAAATCAAAGTTGAAATTGCTCTGCTTGAAACACTTTATGATTTCAAAATATGTCCAAAATATGTCGTTGATGAAGTTAAGAGTGCTTCAAAAAAAATAAAAGCAGAGGAAATATACAGGGAGGAAAAAAGAATAAAACACGATATAAGAGCACTTGTCAATGTGTTGAAAAAGTATGTTTCTGAAAAATCAAAACCATTTATACACCTTGCTGCTACTTCTTATGACATAGTTGATACTGCGAGAAGTTTAATGTTAAAGGAAGCAACTGAAAAAGTAATTATTCCTGATATGATTGAACTTGAAAAAATTTTTATAAAACTTGCAAGAAAAGAGAAAGATACACTGCAGATTGGAAGAACACACGGACAGCACGCAGAACCAATAACATTTGGTTTTTTTATTTCTCTGTATGTTGAAAGGTGGGGAGAAAGAATTCTGAAAGTTAAAGAAACAAAGGATAACCTGAAAGGAAAATTTTCAGGTGCTGTTGGATGTTATAATGGGTTAAGATTAATTGTGAAAGAGGTAGAGAAGTTTGAAAAAAAACTTACTGAAAAATTAAATCTAACTCCATCAAGAATTTCAACTCAAATTTTACCACCTGAACCTATGGTTGATTTTATACATTCAATAATTTCATCATTTTCTGTTCTTGCCAATTTTTCAGATGATATGAGGCACCTGCAGAGAACAGAAATAGGAGAAGTTGGAGAACCATTTGAGAAAAAACAGGTTGGTTCTTCAACAATGCCTCAAAAAAGAAATCCAATAAATTTTGAAAATGTAAAAAGCGCATGGAAAACATTTATGCCCAGAATTATAACTTCCTATATGGACCAGATATCAGAACACCAGAGAGACCTTACCAATTCTTTATCTCAAAGATACATCCCTGAAATTCTTGTAATTTTTGATTCATCTGTAAGAAGGATAAAAAAAATTACAGAAAATATAACAGTTGATAAGAAAAATTTAAAGAGAAATTTTGATATAAGCAGAGATAAAATTATTGCTGAACCACTGCAGATTTTACTCTCTTACTACGGACATCCCGAAGCACATGAAAAAGTAAGAAAACTTGTTATGAAATCATATCAGGAAAATATTCCTTTAACAGAAATTATCTTTCAGGATGAAGAAATAAAAAAATATATAAGAAAGTTTACTCATCGTCAGATTGAAATAATAAAAAATCCAGAGAAATATACAGGAATTGCTGATAAAAAAGTAGAAAAAATATGTAATTTATGGGAGAAAAAAATGAAGGAGATTCAAAATGGGAAGTGTTAAAGATATAGAAATTATTGAAAAAGCAGAAGGAAATAGAATGGGAATTGGAAGATTCCATTTCTCTGATAGATATTCTGTCTTTGACTGGGGACAGATGCCTGATTTAATAGAAGGGAAAGGGGTAAGTTTATGTATTGTTGGAGCATATTTTTTTGAAAAACTTGCTGAAAAAGGGATTAAGACACACTATAGAGGACTGATTGATGAAAAAGGGGAATTGAAAAAACTCAATGAAATAGAAAAACCAGTTTCTATTATGGAAATTTCTCTCGTAAGAGTTCTTAAACCATCTTTTTCTGCTGGAAAATATGACTATTCTGTCTATAAAAAAGAAAAAGGAAATTTCCTCATACCTCTTGAAATTATATACAGAAATGGAATTTCTGCTGGTTCAAGTATTCTGAAACGACTTAAAAGTGGAGAGGCAAAATTAGAAGATTTAGGACTTGACCATTTCCCGAAAGAAGGGGAAAAATTTGAAAAACCAATATTTGATGTCAGCACAAAACTTGAATTGAAAGATAGATACATTTCCTGGGATGAAGCAAAAGAGATAGCATCTCTTTCAGATAAGGAAGTGGAAGAAATGAAGGATATACTTTCAATTGTTAATAAAACAATAACAGAAGAGGTAAATAAACTTGGGCTTGAAAATGAAGATGGGAAAATAGAATTTGCTTTTGACCCAGACAGAAATTTTATGATTGTTGATGTTGTAGGGACACTTGATGAATGCAGATTTACTTACAACGGGATAAACTTAAGCAAAGAAGTAGCAAGACAATATTACAGAAAAACTGACTGGTATAAAGAAGTTGAAAGAGCAAAAAAGGAAGCAAAGGAAAAGGGAATTGAGAACTGGAAATCACTGTGTAAAATAGGACCAGAAAAACTCCCTGTGAAACTTAAAAAAAATATTGAAAATCTCTACAAATCATTTGCAAATGAATTGACAGGGAAGAAATTTTTTAATTCTCCCCCACTGAGTGAAATAATATCATTTCTTGCCTCTTAACTTATATAATCCCTCCTTCACAGAAGATTGCTAATCGGAGAGGGAGGGATTGTGCTGCTTGAGAAACAGCGACGCACCAGCTCTGCTTATCAGGGAAGATACATTTGTCGGTTCAAACCCCCAAGGGGTTCGCCTCCCTCCTTCATAGAAGAGTGCTAAACGGAGAGGGAGGGATTCGAACCCCCGTCCGCCATGTCCTATGGCGGAAGCCGATTTCGAATCGGCCGCTTTCGTCCACTCAGCCACCTCTCCTGTTTATTTAATTTTAAAATCTGTTATAATTATATTATGAACAATATTAATTATAAATCAATTGCCGATAATTTTCACTGGCTATTTACAAAAAACCAAAAGGCAATTCTCAGTCCCGATGTAGATGGAACACTATGTGGTTTACTTATGTCAAACTACATGGAATGGGAAATAGTGGGTTTTTATGATGGGAAATTACTCTGTTATAACAAGGATGTAAATATAAAAAATTGTATCTTTCTTGATATTGATATCTTTAGGAAAAATATAAAGAGTTGTGGGCATCATATGCTTTTTTATAATAAAAATATAATTCCAGATAACTGGGAAAATTTTAACAAGTCAATAAATCCAAATAATTTAAGAAAATTTGATGCTCTTCATAATTTCCAAAAGAAATATCCATTAGCAGAGATTCATTTCCTTTTATGTTGTTTAAAAGAAATATTAAATATAGACATTAAACTTTTAAATACCTCAACTATCCTACTTTTGTATGTTGATGGAACTTTCAAAAATTTACTTAACTATCCAGAAAACTGCAATGAATGGTTATCTTTTCTTAATGCAAAGAATCCAGAAAGCCCAATCTATCCAATTTTTGAAATATTCTCAAGGCAAAAACTCAAAAATATTATTCACTTACTTCAGGATCTATTTGAGAAATTTGATAAAATAAGTGTTAATAAGGGAAGCGGGGACAAAATTCTTTTAAGAAGTATTTTCAATGGGTATTTGTCTTTTAAAGATTATTATCCTCTTTTAGAAATGTTAAGTAAATATACTGGATGGGAATTTAAAAAAGAAAAATGGGTTCTAAAGGATTTGAATATAATTGAATTTGAGAAAAAAATAGAGAAAAAATTGAATGGGAATAAATTTTCAGAAATAGTTAAAAAATACCCTTTTTCATGGGCAATTACAGCAAAAAAGAGAATGGAATATACATTAGGAGATTTATAATTATTTCTCAAGAGGTAATGGGGGAACTGAATACATTTCTATTCTTCTTCTGGCTAATTCGCAATATTCCTCTGAGATTTCAAATCCAATAAATTTTCTTCCTAATTTTATTGCAGATATTGCTGTAGTTCCACTTCCCATAAAAGGGTCTAAAACAATGCCTTCAGGTGGACAAAAACATTGTATAAAATCAAATGGAAGTTTATCAGGAAAAGTTGCAGGATGCTGATGTTTCAATTTATCTCCATCTCCACAGGTTAAATATTCCCAAACGGTTCCTCTACATTTCATTTTATTTATCTTTATTGGTCTTGCCTTTAATGTTTCCCCACTTGTTAACCTTGTTGCTCCTCCCACCATTGTGACTCCTCCCCACTTGGATGGTATTTTTAATGGTTCTTTATTAAAGTACCGCGGCTTTTCCCCTTTTAAAAATACAGGCATATATTCATGGACAACTCTAAATCTTTTATTCCACCATGTGCCTTCAGCCCCATGTTTTTTATATATTAAGCATTCGAATAATTTAAATCCTATATTTTCACACCAATCAATAATTGTTTTGAAAGAAGTAAGCGTTTTTCCATAATTTTTAGTTTGGTCTTGAATTACCATTACTGCTATACCCCCTTCCTTTAAAATTCTATAAATTTCTTCCCCGACAGCATGAAGGTTTACTTTAAAACCATGATATTTTCTTATATTATCATAAGGAGGGGAAGTGACGACTAAATCAATACTTTTATCAGGAAGCAATTTCATTCCTTTCACACAATCCACACAAAAGACTTTATTTAAAAATTTTTCCATTTTGTATATATTTTATAAAATTTTACCGCTTCCGTCCACTCAGCCACCTCTCCTGTTAGAACCGGGTTCTGGATTTCTGGGACCAAAAATTCCAGTTCCAATTCTTACAAGATTTGCTCCTTCTTCAATTGCTATTTTCCAGGTATCTGTCATTCCCATTGACAGATATTTCATTTCAACATTTGGATAATTTTTTGACTTCAATTTTTCAAATAATTCCCTTGTTAATTCAAAATAAGGTTTTATTTCTTCAGGGTTTTTCACAAAAGGTCCCATTGTCATCAATCCTTCAACTTTCATATTTTCAAATTTTGATATCTCTTCAACGAAACTTTCAATATCTTCAGGCAAAACTCCACTTTTTTGTTCTTCCCTTCCACTATTAACTTCAATTAAAACAGGGAAAATAACCCCTTTCTTTTTAGCAATCTTATCAATTTCTCTGGCAAGTTTTATAGAATCAACTGTTTCAATCATATCAAAAATCTCAAGTGCTTTTTTTACTTTATTTCTTTGCAGGTGTCCTATCATATGCCATTTAACTTTCTTACCTATTACTCTGAATTTTTCTTCTGCTTCCTGCACATAATTTTCTCCTATTATTTTTACCCCTGCTTTTATTGCCTGGTTAATTTCTTCAATACTCCTTGTTTTTGTTGCACTAACAAGTTCAACTCCAATAGGTAATTCTTTAAGAATCTCTTTAACTTTTTTTTCTATATTCATTTGACCACTCCTTTTTATTATTATACAATTTTTCAGAAAAAAAGGGATTTTATGTTCTCAATAGGTCTTGACTTTTGGAACAAATTCAGGAAGAGGTGTGATTGTCAATTGGAAGAAAGAGAAAGTTATAGCAGAAGCCATCTCAAATTACCCATATTTGGAAGCAGAGTTATTCTTGAGCAGATATAATCAGATATATTAAAAAGAGAAATAAAAGTTCCTGATGTTCCTCAAAGTAGTGATGTTGGTGCTGCTATTTTTTTTCTGTAATATGCAAAGTTCTCAAACAGGCACAGAAAAAAATATGTAAATTTAAGGAAAAAAGTTATAAGTCAAAAAAAGAAAATACAAAAATATATGATGAAATTTTTTCTCTTTATAAAGCAATTACATGATGCTTTTGGAACAAAAAACTATAGAAAAGGTAATATTTGAAAACTTGAAAGTAGAAAAGAAAAATAAAAAAGATAGTTGCTATTTGAAAAATTTCTTATGTTTGTGGAATTTTAAAAAATATTCTTACCTTGACAGATCTATTAAATTGTATTTTAATTAAATTATGATAAAAAATTTCAACTTCATCTGTAAACCAGAAGTTTATTATGGGAAAAACTCGGTTGCTCTTTTACCTTCAATAATTAAGAAAACAGGGAAGAAAAAATTACTTGTTGTTGTTGATTCAAACTTCTCAAATATACCTTTCTTTTCAGATATTGAAAAAAAACTTTCTGATGAGGAAATTGACTATGTTGTTTTTGATAAAATTTCAGGAGAACCATCAACTGAAATAGGGGATGAGTGTGCAGAATTTGGAAAAAAGAATAATTGTGATATTGTTTGCGGGATAGGTGGCGGAAGTAGTTTAGATGTAGCAAAAGCAGCATCTGTATTAATTACAAATGGTGGAGGTGTTAAAGATTATCAAGGATTAAATAAAGTTCCAGGACCGGGGCTGCCCAAAATAATGATACCTACAACTGCTGGAACAGGAAGCGAAGTTACTTTCACTGCTGTTTTTATAAGAAAGGAAGAGAAAAAGAAAGGAGGAATAAACAGTCCATACCTTTATCCTGATTATGCGATACTTGACCCTGTTTTAACAATCTCTCTCCCAAAAGAAGTTACTGCATCCACAGGACTTGATGCTTTATGCCACGCAATTGAGAGTTATATCTCAAAGAAGACAAACTTCCTTTCTGAAACTATATCTTTGTGGGCTATAAAGTATATCTGGGACAATTTACCAGTTGCTTTTTCAAAAGGAGAGGACCTAAAAGCAAGAGAAAAAATGTTGTATGGAAGTTTTTTAGCAGGATTAGGACTTGTAAATGCAGGAGTAACTGCTGTTCATTCAATTTCTTATCCTCTTGGTGGAACTTATGGTATACCTCATGGAATTGGGAATGGGTTACTCCTTCCTTATGTTTTAGAATTTGATATTGAAAAGGATATTTCTTTTACAGTTGAAGAAAAACTTGCATCCATCACTGATATAATAAAACCTGACTTAAAAGCAGAAAAAAAAGAGAAAGCAAAATTCCTTGTTGAAGAAATAAAAAAATTTCTTGATATTTTCAAAATTCCAAGATTAAAAGATTTAAATGTAAGTAAAGAAAGTTTTCCTAAACTTGCTGAAGATGCTTTAAATGTCTCTGTTCCAATAGAAAACAATCCTGTTGCTATCAAAAAAGAAGATATAATTGGAATATATGAAAAAGCATATTAAATCAGTCAAACGGAACAGGTAAGTTTTCTAAAAAATATCCCCCCTTGTTGAAACAGATAGGGCACCAGAACACCAGTAGAAGAGAAGATAAAGCACTTAAATTTTAAAATAATTAAAATTTGACCAAAGAGATGCTTAAAGAATAAAATTTAAAAAGAAATAAATTGTTTTTATGAAAACTAAACTATATACAGTCAAACCTGTATTTATCCTCTTCAATCCATATTATTTTCCAGCCAGTTGCTTCTTTTTTCAATTTAACTATAAATCTTCCACCTTCTCTAAAAATTTCACCATAAGAATTAACCGCTTCTCCCTTCCCAAACAATCTTACAAGGGCAATTTTATCTTCAATTTTTACATCTAAATTACTAATAGATACCCTTACTTTTTGATAATTTTCTAAATTGTTTTTTAAATAGAAAAATAGTGTCCCCCATGTATTCCCATATTCATCTCTGTATTCAATAGAAAATTGTTTCATAAATTTGTGATAATCCTTTTCATTTATTGCTTTCACAGCAGTTTTAATTGTCTTTTTCACTCTATCTTTTTCTGAAACAAAAATGAATTTTTTCATAAAAAAGAATGTTACAATTAAAATTATAACTGAAAAAATTATAATTATCTTTTTCATTTTATTCCTATAACTTTTCCAACAACATTTTTCAAAGAGACCTCCACTTTAAGGTGCTGTGAAATATCCATACTTCTATTATCCCCAATTACAAAAATATGATTTTTCTTAACTTTTATCTCTGACATATTCCAATTGCTCCTGTAAACCACATATTCCTCTTTTAATTCCTTTCCATTTATAAAAACATCCCCATTTACTATTTTAACTCTTTCTTCTTCCTTCCCAATAACCCTCTTTACAAAATACACATATGGTTTATCAGAAGTTCTGAAAACAACAATTTCCCCTCTTTCTGGTTTTCTAAATTTATAAACAATTCTGTTTACAAAAATTATTTTTCCATCAGGAATTGTTGGTTCCATACTTGGGCCAAATGCTCTAAATGGCTGTACAACAAATGTCCTTATGAGGAAAAGAAATAAAATAAAAACTACCCAGAAAAAAATTCTTTTCAAGGCAGACATTTCCATCTCCACAACTTTTCCCATTCTCTTTTATAAATTTCTGCAATTTTTTCCTCTCTCAAAATTATAAATGTTTCAGAATTCTTTTTTGCTGAAACTGTTGGAT
>JAGGVW010000027.1 GCA_021157805.1 bacterium | reverse complement strand
CCCATCAGGAGATTTTTCTAATGTAGAGCGATTGACCAGAAAGTTTCCCGGGGTAAACTTAATTTGTGCCCACCTGGGAAATATGGGAGAAGCAGATACAAGGAAAATTAAGTTCATTCGTATTTAGTGTGGAGTAATTTTCATAAGTTATTGAAAAATAGAAAGATAGAGAAAATTGACAGTTACCAGCAAAAAAGTGTTATAATTTAGAGAAGAACCGGGAGGCAAAATGGACTAAATACACTGACGAAATTATTGAATATCACCGGGTATAAAGTGGTAGAAATTATTTCAATAGTAGAAGACGAGATGCATTATTGTGGACTTTTAAATCCAGGGTTAAATACTTATAACTTAAAATGCGAAAGACCCTTAAAATAAATAAGAAGAATAAACATAATTGGACCCAAAGGTAATTAAACATGGACGACTATAGGGAAAGAAAATATTTGTCAGCTGTAGAGGTAGCCAAATATTTAGGAATAACCGTAAAACGTGTCCATAGTTTATTAAAATCAGGAATGCTTAAAGGTTTTAAAGCCACAAGCGGGCAGTATAGATTTGATTTAAGAGATGTAAAAGAAATAGAAGGTTACATCTGTGATTCAAAATTTAAGTTGTTCACTGAATCAGAGGTATCAATTAAGAAAGAAAATATTATATCAATTAATGAAACAACACAAACGGTTTATGTAAAAGATGCAAGAAATATGAAAGAAGTAGAAGATAACTCAATTCATTTGATGATTACTTCTCCTCCTTATTTTAATGCTAAGCTTTACTCAAAAAATCCAATTGGAGGGGACTTAGGAAACATACATGACTTAGATGAATGGTTTAATGAAATAGGAAAAGTTTGGAAAGAAGTTTTTAGGGTTTTACAACCAGGACGGAAGGCATTTATAAACATTATGAATTTGCCTATAAGAACGGAACATGGATTTAAGAGTTTAAACATTGTCGGTAAAACTGTTGCTCTTTGCGAAAATATTGGTTTTATTTTCAGACGAGAAATTATATGGCACAAGACAAATTCTGTAAGAGCACACTTTGGAACATATCCATATCCTGGAAATATACTTATAAATTATGCGCATGAATTTATATTAGAATTTGAGAAACCAGCGCCTAAAAACTATAAAAAATATGAACATCTAACAGAAGAACAAAAAGAGGTATCTAAACTTGAAAAAGATTTCTGGATAGAGATTAAAAAATCAGATGTATGGCTAATGAAACCAGAAGGAAGCGGAGATAATAGAGAGCATCCTGCTCCTTTCCCTTATGAATTACCATATAGATTAATAAAGGCATACAGTTTTGTTGGTGAAACTGTGTTTGATCCTTTTTTAGGTTTAGGAACTACTTTGGTAGTAGCGAGAGATTTAAAAAGAAATGGGATAGGATATGAAATAAATTCAGAAATTGCTAAGGAAGCCATAAGAAAAATTAAAAACTTTCAGCAAAAATTACTATGAGGTGAAATATGAACAAGAAAAAGGATGCAAAGTTAGTATATGCACAATCAAGTGATATAAAAGCAAGAACCTACATAGAGTATAGAAAAGATATGAAAAAGAAGGCTATAGTAGAGTTGGAGATAAAAAAGTGGTTGGAGAAAAAGTTAAAAGAAGAGTTAAGAAGAAAGGATATAGTTGTTGAAAAATATGGAGGAGATAAATTTTTATGGTTTTTAAGGGAAGGAGGAATAACAAGAGATCCTGATTTTGTTGTCTACATAAACAAGAAGGAAAAACTATTTGTAGAGTTTCAATATGCTGATAAGGAAGATTTGCAATTTTTTGATTTTAAAATTTCAAAAGTTGCAAAGAAAACCAAAGGTGGAAGAGTACTACATAAAAATAAAATTTTTCTTTATATTCTCAAAAATTCATTAAGGTATGCTTTCATTTACCCTGAATGGATAGCACACTATGGGAAAATCGGTGTAGTACCTGCCTGGGGAAGCCGGCAAGCATACCGTGTACCAAAAGAGGATTTTGAAAAAATACTAAAAAAGGATGAATCTTTAAAGCCATTTGTTAAAGATATAGATGCAAAGATAACAATTTTAGATTTTCAGCATCATCTAATTTCAATATGGGAAGATAAATTATCTAAGGAATTGCAAAGAGTAATTGATGAAGAAAAGTTAATAAAAATCGTACCAAAAACTTTAGAAGGATTTTTCAAAGTTTGTTTCATATTGGCTCATCTTGATAAAGTTCCAGAAAACATAAATTTATGGTTTGTTTATCTTTTGAGTTATGTAAACGATAAGTTAACCTTAAGAGACATTGCAATGTTAACTTATTCACTTGATTTTCTTTATGCGAAACTCCCCCCCTGGTCAAATTGAACCAAATGAATTGAGAGAAATAGAAGAAAAAATAAAAAAATTAATAAAATTGATTAACTCTTACTACAATGATAAAGAAGGGCTTTATGTGTCTTCAATTAAAGAAAGTCCGTTGGAGGAGACAAGATTTGCTCTTTTTTCTACTAATCTTATTAAGATATTATTCAGGATGCAATCTATTACCATAATGCCAATTTAAATCCAATAGTAAAAATTTATCAGTATGTTAAGAATCCCAAAAAGATTGCAGAGGTGATAAAGAATGAAGGATTATAATTATATCCCTTCGTTTAACAGCGGACATACGGCTACGTTTTGCTTCGCGCAAGTTACCTTCGGCGTCTTCATATATAACATTGTCCGTTATACTAAAATAATAAGGAGAGTCACATCTTCATAAATACCAGAAAGAGAAGTTAGGACCTTACGGCATCTGTAAAACTTTGGTGTTCTATTATCCGAATGGAAATTGCTCTGACTTTTTTATAGAATGCTCTTTTTTTCTCCTTATGCAATTATGTTAATTTTTTCCAGTTTTATTTCATTTTCCAGCTTTTCTCCTCTTATAAATCTACCTATTTCTTCAACAGAAAATTTTCCCAGTTCTTTCAATCCAGAATGGACACATCCAGCAATATGGGGAGAAATAATTAAATTTTTTAAATTGTAAAGTGGAGAGTTTTCTTCAGGTGGTTCAGGATATGTCACATCAAGACAGGCAAATATTCTTTCTTTTTTCAGTTCTTCAATAAGTGTTTTTTCGTCTATTATTGCTCCTCTTGCTGTATTTATAAAAACAGCCCCATCTTTCATATTTTTGAAAAAGTTTTTTCCTATCATACCTTTTGTTTCTTCAGTTAAAGGAGCACATAAAGCAACTATTTCGCATTTTTCAGCAATTTCCATTAAACTTTTTACTTTTACTCCTCCGTAATTTTTAATTTGCTCTTCTGTGCAGTAAGGGTCATAAACATAAATTTTTTCTGTGAATTGTTTTAAAAGAGATACTAAATTTCTTCCAACATTTGACATACTTATAATTCCAGTATTAACTCCAATAATCTCATCAGTATATTTCATTATTTTTTCATCTTCTCTCCACTTACCTGTCTCTTTTATAAAATCGCTCCACCAGAAGATTTTTTTCACTGAAACTAAAATAAGTCCAAGTGTCGTAATTGCAACAAATTTGCCAAGAACTCCAGAACCACTACTTACTCTTACTCCTTTTTTCATTACTTCTTTTTTTATATATGGTTTAATTGAACCAGCAGCATGCATAATGAATTTTAAGTCAGGAGCAGATTTGAAGATTGAAGAAGTTATTTCAGGAGAACCCCAGCTTGTAATAATTATAGTTGAGTTCTTTGTAAAATTTTCTATATTTTCCTTTTCATCCCATATTTTAACTTCACCATATTTTTTCAATTTCTCAACAGTTTCTTTTTCAAAAATTTTTTTATATCTTTTAGATGGCATTAAAAATACAATTTTTTCCATTCTCTCCTCCATTTATCTTACTTTTTCCCATTTTAAAAGTTCCGTCACACTGCTCAATGTAGAACCATCTTTTATTTCTTTTCTTATTCTGTTTTCTTTCTCAAGAACATCCATTGCTCTATTTGTAATTTCAACAATTTTCTCTTCAGGAATCACAACAACTCCATCCCTGTCTCCTACAATCCAGTCACCTGGTTTTATAACCTGCCCCCCAATTTTAATGGGAATATTTATTTCTCCAAATCCCTTTGGTTCACCTGCCTGTGGTGTTATAACTGTAGCAAAAGCAGGAAAATTCATCTTTATTATTTCTTCAACATCTCTAATTCCTCCAAAAATTACAACTCCTGAAATACCTTTTATTTTACAACTATTTGTTGCCAGTTCTCCCCAGACAGCAGGACCAACTCCTCCAGCATCAATAACGATAATATTTCCTTTTTCACCTATATCAATTGCTTCAACTGGTTTTGCCCAATCCCCAGGATATGTCCTTACAGTAATTGCCTGTCCTACCATTTTAAATTTTTCTGAAAGAACTGGTTTGATATTTTTTACCCATCCACCTCTATGCAAAGCATCAGAAATATTAGCAGTTGAAACCTTTAGAAGAATATCTTTAACATTTTCTATTTTTACTCTTTTAAAATATATAGATGGTACTTTTTTCTTATTTTTTATTGCTTCTTTCAAATTTTTAACTGATTTTTCTACATTTTCTGATTTTGTTATAGCACCGCCAACAATGAAAATTGAAACACCTGCTTTCATTGCTTCAACTATATTTTCTGAGTTTATTCCACCAGCTGCGGCAACAGGCACTTTTACTTTTTGAGATACTGTTTTATGTAAACTGAAATTTATATCTCCTGTCATCTGCTGGTCAATTGGAGTATGAACAGATATGAAATCAATCCCCATTTTTTCCACTTCTTTTGCCCTCTTCAAATTTGCTGACTCTTCCATAAGGTCAACCATAACTTTTCCCCCATAATTTTTTGCTGCTTCAACACATTCTTTTATTGTCTGGTCAGAAGCACTTCCTAATACTACAACAATATCAGCACCTGATTTAAAAGCAATTTCACTTTCAACCCTTCCTGTATCAGCAATTTTCATATCAGCGACTATTACTTTTTCAGGGAACTTTTCTCTCAATTTTCTTACTGCTTCCATACCATTTGATTTTATTAAAGGAGTTCCTGCTTCCAGCCAGTCAATACCCCCTTTAACTGCTTCTTCCGCTACTTTCAATGCTCTTTTTAGTTCAATAAAATCAAGAGCCACTTGCAAGACAGGGGATTTTTCCATTTTCACTTTTATATTTTCTTGCAAACATAATAAAACCTGTATGTCCTCTCATCAAATCAGTTGGTCTTGTCCTTTTTTTATCAACAATCCATTCCCTTTCCAGTATTTCTATAACTTTAAAATCAACAAATCCCATTCCTTCAATTTCTTCAATAAATCTTTTTATCTGCATAATTTGAGGATTATAGTTTACCAGAATTCCGCCTTCTCTTATATATTTCAGTAATCTTTTTCCTTTCCATGGTTCTGGAAGGTCAAGGAAAATCTTATCTGCCCATTTTTCTTCAACATCAATTTCAAAATTTTCATCATAAACATCTCTTCTTATAAGATTAACATTTTCAGGAACTTTCCCGAAATATTCTTTCAGATTTTCAATGGCGATTTTTTGAAACTGTTCATTTCTTTCAATTGAAATAATTTTTCCCCTTTTAATAATTTTTGCCAGGGAAATCAGTAAAGCGCCAGAACCTGTTCCTGCTTCAATTACTTTATCTGTTTCTTTCACATCAGAGTAAAAAATTATTGATGAAATATCTTTTGGG
>JAGGVW010000009.1 GCA_021157805.1 bacterium | reverse complement strand
GTCAGAAATTCTAATTATGTTATTACCCTTGATAGAATTTTCAAGCAAAAAGGCGGAATTGAGATAATTGAGAAAATTTTAAAACACAAAAATTTTAAAGAGCAAGTAAAAGAATGGAAAGAGTTAGGAATTTTAGAAAAAGAGCCAAAAGACTTAATTGAGAATACTTTGACAGGTAAGCAGTTAAAGAAAGAATATGAGTTTTTACCAATTGATACCAAATATTTCAAAGATTTAGAACTTGAGATTTTAAACTTATTTGATAATTTAGATCAATCTTTAGATGGCTGGCTGATAAAATCTGAAAACTGGCAGGCATTAAATACAATCTTTCCAAAATTTAAAGAGAAAATTCAAACAATTTATATTGATCCGCCGTTTAACAAAGAACAAGAAGCAGATTATTTTTATTCTGTAAAATTTAAAGACGCAACCTGGATTACAATGCTTGAAAATAGATTGAGATTAGCACGAGATTTATTAAAAGATACTGGAAGCATTTTTGTAAGATGCGATTATAATGGCAATATGTATGTGAGACTATTGATGAATGAAATTTTTGGAGAGGAGAATTTTAGGAATGAGATAGTGGTGAATAGAATTGTTAAGAAAGGTTTTGGCGCTGATAGATTTCCCACAGCAATCGACTCACTTTTTTATTTTGTAAAATCAGAGAAATTTATATTTAAAGGATACAGAAAATTTTTAGATAAACCAAAAGAGCCTTGGTGGCATGATATGACTTCTATGACTGCTGGAAGAAGAGGAGGAGAACCTAGAATTATTTTCGGTAAGAAATTATTTCCACCACCAGGAAGAGCTTGGACATTTAGTCAAGACAGAATAAATGAAATGGAAAAAGAAGGTAAGATAAGAATAAGATGTAGTATATGTGGTTATACTCATTATAAAGGAAAATGGACAAAATGCCCTAAATGCGGAGAAGAGAAGGAAAGGGTTGATTATCTTGTGATTACTGATGGGAGAGAGCCTATCGATAACGATTGGACAGATATTCCGGGATATTCTTTTAGCTGGAATTTTCAAACAGAAAACGCCGAGATTCTTTTAAAACGTGTTATAGAATCTACTTCCAACGAAGGCGATTTAGTTTTAGATTTCTTTCTTGGCTCTGGCACAACAACAGCAGTCGCTCATAAATTGGGTAGAAAATGGCTTGGGGTTGAGATGGGAGAACATTTTTATAGTGTAGTTTTACCAAGAATGAAAAAAGTTTTGGCTTACGATAAATCAGGAATTTCAAAAGAAAAAGATGTTAAAGAAAAATACAATCAACAAAAAGCAGGTGGCTTTTTCAAATATTATGAGTTAGAGCAATACGAAGATACTTTAAGAAAAACAAAATACGAAGATTCAGATTTATTTGAAATTCCCAATCAAAGTCCATATTCGCAATATGTTTTTATGAAAGATAAAAAGATGTTAGATGCTTTAGAAATTGACTACAAAAACAACAAAGTAAAAGTAGATTTATCAAAATTATATCCGGATATTGATATTGCTGAAACCTTATCTAATTTGCAAGGCAAACATATCAAAAAAATTTCAAAAGATGAAGCTGAATTTGAAGATGGAGAAAGGGTCGATATAAAAAATTTGGATTATAGATTAATTAAGCCGTTAATTTGGTGGTGATTAAAATAATATGGAAAAAGAAATTAAAAATATAAATGTAATATGTCCTATTTATGTTTATGGCGAATTTTTAGAAGAACGGCCTGTTATCCTAAATAAGAATATGAGATTACGTCGGCTTAATTTTGGGAAGCAGGAAGATAAGTTGATAAAAGAAAAGATTTATTTGCCGTCAATCAAATATAATTATATCCTTGAATTTTCTTATAACTATGATTCTCAAGATTTAAACGAGCCATATCCTTCTATCCTTTCTGTTGTTTCGAAGGTAGAAATAGCATTGAGAGTGTTTAAAAAGGGCAAAATAGGAATTGCAGGAATAATTTCGAATTCGGAAGTTTCTCCGTTTCCTGTAGTATTAGATGCTTCTATGCCGGTAGGAGAAAATAGATATTTTGTCAACCAAGAAGATTTAAAAGAGTTTAATGAAGAATTTCCTAGATTTTATTCTTGTTTAGACTTTGCATATCAGAAAAAAATTGTTGCGTTTACTTGGTTTAACAAATCGTATCAAGAAAATGATGGGTCAATAGATAAAATAATAGATTACACTATATGTTTAGAGAATTTATTTGTACCGCTGAATTCAAGAGAAAAGAAAAATTATATTCTTAAAGGAATGGAGATTCTCGGCTTTAAGAAATTTGAGATAGAAAAAATAAAAATTCTCTATGAGTGTAGAAATGCAATCGTCCATGCAGATTTAGAAAAGTATATGAATTTAAAAAAGAAATACTTAATTACTTCTACGCATTTTAAAAGTTGGGAAGATATTATTAGAAAAGTTCTTCAGATTTATATAAAAAATCCATGGTAAGATAATTTTGTAGAATTTTTTACTGAAAAGAAATAATTAAAAATGTTGCAGTTGCGTAACATTTTGGCAAAATGTAACAGAAAATTGATTTAGTGTAACAATTATTAAGTAAAGTAAAAATTTATGCCTAACCGAAGACAAACTCAACGAGAAAAAATAATTAAAAAAGCAAGGGAAATTTATGCTAAAACAAAACCGAGAAATAAATTATTTCTTTGTTGACGAGTCCGGAGATCCTTATTTTTATGATCGCTATGGAAATTTTATAGT
>JAGGVW010000068.1 GCA_021157805.1 bacterium | reverse complement strand
GAAGCAGAGGAATATTCTGCTGATTATTATGTGATACATCCTGGAAGCAATCCTGATAGAAAAAAGAGGATTAAAAACCTGTGTAGTGTTCTTAAAAATTTCAAAAGTAGAAAGATAAAAATACTTGTGGAAAACACATCTGGTTCTGGAAACCATCTATGTGGAAATCTGAATGAATTCAAATATATTCTTGAAAGGGTGGAGAATACCTACTTTTGCTTTGATACTGCTCATGCTTTTCAATATGGATATAAATTGAACTCTGAAAGTGGATTTAATGAAATGGTTGAAAAAATTGAAAAAAATTCTCTATTGAATTATATTTTATTAATACACGCAAATGATTCACTTACAAAACAGGGCTCTAAAATTGACAGACATCAGCATATTGGAAAGGGCTATATTGGAACAAAAGGATTTGAACTGTTGATAAGACACAAATATTTTGGTAATTTACCTTATATAATTGAAACACCAAAAGAGACAATTGGGCAGGATAAAAGAAATCTGAAAATATTAAGGCAAATAGGAGTAAAGTATGGAAAAATATGATTTTGGAAAAATTGAAAAAAAATGGCAGGAAAAATGGGAGAAAAATAATATATTCAAAGCAAAATTTAAACCAGAACAAAAGAAATTTTATATCCTTGAAATGTTCCCATATACATCTGCTCAAATCCATATGGGACATGTAAGAAATTACACAATAGGAGATGTTGTTGCAAGATATAAAGTAATGAATGGATACAACATTTTACATCCAATTGGCTATGATGCTTTTGGGCTTCCTGCTGAAAATGCTGCTATAAAACATAAAATACAACCGAGAGAGTGGACATATAAAAATATTGAAACAATAAGAAAACAGTTGAAAAAACTTGGTATATCATACTGCTGGGAAAGAGAAGTAATAACCTGCTCTCCTGAATATTACAAATGGAATCAGTATTTTTTCATCCAGTTTTTCAAAAAAAACCTTGTCTATAAAAAAGAAGCACCTGCTAACTGGTGTCCTTCCTGTCAAACAGTTCTTGCAAATGAACAGGTTATAGATGGTAAATGCTGGAGATGTGGAAATGAAGTTGAACAGAAAATGCTAAATCAATGGTTTATCAAAATAACAAATTATGCTGAAAGGTTGCTTGATTTTTCTGGTATAAAGAACTGGCCTGAAAGAGTTATAATTATGCAGAAAAACTGGATAGGTAAAAGTGTCGGATGTGAAATTGATTTTGAAATTCCCGTTTTAAATGAGAACTTAAAAGTTTTTACGACAAGACCGGATACACTTTTTGGATGCACATATTTAGTTGTATCACCTCACCATCCTATAGTTGAAAAAATAATAAAAAATTCAAAAAAGGGCGGAGAGATTAAAAACTTTGTTGATAAAATTAAAAAGAAGGGATTAACAGTTCAGGATATTTTGAAAACAGAAAAAGAAGGGATTGATACTAAAATTTATGGAATTAATCCTGTTAACGGGGAAAAAGTTCCTGTCTGGATAGGAAATTATGTTCTTATGGAATATGGAACAGGAGCAATTATGGCTGTTCCTGCTCACGACCAGAGGGACTTTGAATTTGCTGAAAAATACAATCTACCAGTTAAAATAGTAATAAAAAATCCTGAATGGGAAGAAATTCCAGAAAATCTTCAAAGTGCGTATGAAGGAGAAGGGACACTTGTAAATTCTGGAAATTTTGATGGAGTTGAAAGTGAAAAGGCAAAGTGGGAAATAACAAAATTTCTTGAAAATAAAGGTAAAGGGAAAAAATCAGTTAATTATAGATTAAGGGATTGGTGTATTTCAAGGCAGAGATACTGGGGAACTCCAATACCTGTAATATACTGTGAAAAATGTGGTATTGTCCCTGTTCCTGAAAACCAACTTCCTGTTAAACTGCCTGAAAATATTGAAATTACAGGAAAAGGAGAATCTCCACTTAAAAATGTCTCTGAATTTGTAAAATGTAAATGTCCTGTCTGTGGAGCAGATGCTGAAAGAGAGACAGATACAATGGATACATTTGTTGATTCATCCTGGTATTTTTTAAGATACGCTTCTGAAAAAACATCTGATGAACCATTTGTAAAAAGAGAGGTAAATTACTGGATGCCAGTTGACCAGTATATTGGCGGAATAGAGCATGCTATTTTACATCTTCTTTACAGCAGATTTTTTGTAAAAGTTCTTAAGGACCTTGGATATATTGATTTTGAAGAACCATTTGAAAACTTATTATGCCAGGGAATGGTAGTTAAAGATGGAAGTAAAATGTCAAAATCAAAAGGTAATGTTGTTGACCCTGAAGATATAATAAAAAAATATGGAGTTGACACTTTGAGATTATTTATACTTTTTGCTGCTCCTCCTGAACTTGACCTTGAATGGAGTGAAAAAGGAATTGAAGGTTGCTGGAGATTTATAAACAGAGTATGGAGAACCGATAACGAAATAAGAAACTACAAAAATGAAAAAGGAGAAAAAGATAAAGAAGTTGAAATTATGATAAACAAAACAATCAAAGGTGTGACAGAAGATATTGAACAGGACTTTCATTTCAATACAGGTATAGCAAAAATGATGGAGTTTCTAAATTTTCTGAATAAAAAAATATCAGAAAGAAATGTTTCTAAAAAATTGCTTGACAATGTCTGGAAAAAATTTATAAAAATTCTTTCTCCGTTTGCTCCTCATTTAAGTGAAGAACTCTGGGAAAAAAATGGTGGAAAAGAATTTATTTATTTTCAAAAATGGCCTGAATATAAAGAAGTAAAAACAGAAGGAGACATAATTACAATTGCTGTTCAGGTAAATGGGAAATTAAGAGGAACTGTAAATGTTCCTTCAGGAATTGATAAAGAGGAAATTTTCAGAAAAATTGTTGAAGATGAGAAAATTTCCAGATGGATTGAAGGAAAAGATGTAATAAAAAAGATTTATGTTCCTGGAAAAATTTTTAATATTGTTGTAAAAAACTAAAACATTAAGGAGACAAAAGAAAAAGCCCCGATTTGCTCAGGCAAATCGGGGCAAATAATTTACACTTTATGCTTCTTCTTTTTTCTCTTCTCCACTTCCTGTTGTTTCTTCTCCTTTTTCTTTTTCCTCTTCCTTTTTCTCCTCCTCCTTTTCTTTCTTTTCCTCTTTCTCTTTTTCCTTCTTTTCTTCTATTCTGTCTTTTATATCACTTATTCCTGCAGCAATCGCTATAATCCCACCTAAAACAAGAAAAACAACTACTCCACCACCAATAAAATACAACGCCTTTTCTCCAAGATGACCTGGTCCTGCCAGAAGAATCCCTACAATTATCGCCACAATTCCACCTATTAATGCTCCCACTTTTTCCTCCTTTTTAATATTTTTCTTTAAAAAATACTTTTAATTATAATAAAACACTAAAAAATTTTTGTCAACTTCTTCACTTCTTCACTTCACTTCTTCACTCAACGCACCAATTAGAGATAAAGATATCCACTTTACTTCCATTTCTGTATAAAAATTTCGCAGATAGAGTAAAGAAGCAGTTCGAGAAGAAAGAAGACCACTGGAAAATAAAAAAGAAATAACAACACAATTTATTCGATTTAAACAAATAATAATCTATTTTTCTAATCTGTTATATATATCCTTCAAAACATCATATATTTTGAAAAATAAAACTGCCCCTTCGCAAAATAATCTCCAGAATAAATTACCAAATATAATTACTGCCAACCCCAATAAAATTCTCACATCATCATCATAAATGCCTGTTATATCATACAAAAGAATTATTAAAACACCATATAATGTAATTGTTCCCAGCCCAAGGATATAAAAAACTTTTATTATTTTTAAAGTAATCATTTTTTGAAATGAAAAGAAACCATTTTGTTTTTTCCTATCTTCGTTTTTATTTTCTAATTCTGGTTTCACTTCAAACACTTTATTTAAATTTTCGTCCACTTACTCCTCCTTGTTTAATATAAAGAACAACAAAAAATATCAATAAACATATTTTGGTAATAAGTTCACTCCAAAATCTGCCCCTCCAACCCATTAGCAATAGTAGTATACTGATTAACAAACCACCAATTGCAATAATTGTTGCTTCTTTTAACTTCATTTTTTTCACCTCCCCTCTTAATATGACCTACTCTTTTCAAAATTATACTCTTATCTGCTGTGAATATCCTGTTCGGTCTAATAAAACTATTCTGAATTAATCCCCCTGATTCAAAATCTATGTTTCTAAGTTCAATACTGTATTCATCCTTTGTCCAATGACTTGTAATTTGACAGAGAATTACATCGTCCCCCTTTAAAGGAGCGATAACTAACGCAGGACGTCTCTTAGAGGCGGTTAAATCCGAAAAGGGAAAAGGAATAACGACTACATCTCCCTTTACAAATCTTTCCAAACTTCATCCTCCTTACTATTTAACCAATCTTTTCTTAAGGATGTTTCGCTCAAAATTGCTGTCTCACAACTCCTGATTTCTTTTCGCTCCAAAAGTTTAATAAAATTCAAAATTTCTTTACAATATTCTTCGGGAATTTTTTCTATCTCTTTTTTAATTATTTCTTTTATTTCCATTTTTTCCCTCTTTGGCAATTATAACATCGTTTTTCCCTCTTTTCAACTCCTTCCTCAAAATCCCTCCCTCCTTGATAAAACCTAATTTTTTTGCTGAAGTAAATGAAAAGGTTGCTTTCCCCTTTTTCCTTAATTATTTTTTTCTACTTTTACTATCACTTCTTTAACATTTTTATATAAAACTTCTGGGGAAAGACCAAACCCAAGACCAATTCCTGTATCCCATTCAATTCCTAAATCTGCTCTAACTTTTTT
>JAGGVW010000026.1 GCA_021157805.1 bacterium | reverse complement strand
CACACCAATTTTTCCCATAAGAGGTCTCTTACTTCTATCTCTGTCTCCACCACATCCAAAAACAAGAATAATTCTTCTGGGTTTTAAAAACTTAACTGAAAAAAGTAAATTCTTAAGTGCGTTATGAGTATGAGCATAATCAACAATAATATCAAATGGCTGTCCTTCATTAACAAATTCAAACCTTCCCGGAACAGATGTTATTTCTTCAATTACCTGTCTAACTATTTTTATATCAATATCATAAGCAGTGACAAAAGCAACTGAAGCAAGGCAATTATAGATATTTCCGATACCTTTTAAACCTGTGAGAACTTCTATTTTTTCTTTTCCTATCAGAAAAACAATCCTATTGCCTTCTCTTGTGACTCTGTAATCAATCAATTTTATATCGCTTTTTCTATTCTGCCCATAAGTAAAGATGTCAGCACCTGCTTTTTTTGCTGCTTTAACAAAATATGAAGAAAATTTATCATCAAGGTTTATAATCGCTTTTTTGTTATTTTTTTTACTTTTTGAAAAACATTCAGAAAAAAGTTTTAATTTTGTCTGGAGATAATTTTTAAATGTTTTGTGATAATCAAGATGTTCATAAGGAGAAACATTTGTCATAATTACACAATCAAAGTTAACCCCAAGAATTCTTCTCTGGTCAATCCCATGTGATGAAACCTCCATAACGCACCACTCACAATTTTCTTTAAGCATATCAGAAAAAAAACTCTGTAAGTCTGCTGACGCTGGAGTTGTATTTGAAGAGGTTATCTGTCTTTCACCTATTTGATATAAAATAGTCCCAATCAAACCTGTTTTCTTTCCATTTTTTTCAAGAATATTTTTAATAATAAAACTTGTTGTTGTTTTTCCATTTGTTCCAGTTATACCTGCAATTTTTAATTTTGAAGATGGGTCTCCATAAAACCTTGAAGAAATAACTGCAAGTGCTTCTTTTGTATCCTCAACAACTATCTCAACAACATCTGAATGAAGGAAAGATGTTTTTTCTTCAACAACGATTGCTTTCGCTCCTCTTTCAATTGCTTCTGGTATAAATTTATGGCCATCCTCTTTTTGCCCTTTTAAAGCAACAAAAATATAATCATCTCTAACTCTTCTTGAATCAAAAGTAACTCCTTTAATATCAATATTTTTAAAGTTTGAAACTTTTTTATCAATGTCTTTTATCAAATCCTTAAGTTTCATTTTTCCCCTCTAATGCTATTTTCATCTCTTTTTCTAAATTACTATCAGGTGGTATATCCCAGTATTGTAAAACTTTCCACATAATCTTCTTAAAAATTGGACCAGCAACAACCCCACCATAGTGAAATGGATGTGGCTCATCAACATTCACCCCAACTATAACTTTTTTCTCCCCTCTTGATATAAATCCTATAAAAGATGCATAATATTTCCCCGGGGTATATCTACCATTTTCTGCTTTCTGTGCTGTTCCTGTTTTTCCATAAATCTTATATCCTTTTATATGAGCAAGAGGAGCAGTCCCTTCAGAACTTACAACTCTCCACAACGCCTCTTTTATTATTCTGCAACTTTTTTCTGAAATAACTTTTCTTTTCCTAATTGATGACCTAAAAAATAACTCCCCATTATGAAAAACTGCTTTTCTGAGAATATGGGGAGTAACAAGATATCCACCATTGCATATAACTGCCATTGCTCTTATCCCCTGAATTGAAGTAATACCAACCTCCTGTCCTATGGGAACAGCAGTTATGGAGTAATCACTCCATCTTTCTAATGGTCTAAAAATCCCTTTTATTTCACCTGGTAAATCAATTCCAGTTTTCTTTCCAAAACCAAACATCTCGCAATATTTATACAACTTTTCCTCACCAAGAGAAAGAGCAATTTTAACTGTTCCTATATTACTTGACTTAACTATTACATCCTGAAAAGAAAGTTTTTTATATTTATGCACATCATGTAGATAATGACCTCTTACAAAAAACTTCCCATTCTCACAAAAAATCTCATCATCAGGTGAAAATAAGCCCTCTTCAATTGCTGCTGTTGCTGTAACTATTTTAAAAACAGACCCTGGTTCAAAAAGGTCTGTTATACACCTGTTTCTCCTGAAAGATGCTGGAAATTTTCCAGGGCAATTTGGGTCATAATCTGGTAAATTCGCCATTGCAAGAATTTCTCCTGTCTCAGGGTTCATAACAATAGCAGAAACACTTTTTGCCTTAAATTCTTCCATCCCTTTTTTTATTTCATCTTCAACAATATACTGAATATTTGAATCAATTGTAAGATATAAATCTTTCCCGTCTTCTGGCGACAAAAGAATTTTTTTTATACTCGGGATTAAATTACCTTCTCCATCTTTCAAACAGAGAGATACTCCCTTTCTTCCTTTTAATAAATCGTCATAATAAAGTTCAATCCCTTCAAGTCCATTACCATCTTTATCAGTAAACCCAAGAATATGACAACAATGCCTTCCTTCAGGATAAACTCTCCTGTATGATTTAACAAAATATAGACATTTTATTTTTTCTTTTTTTATTTTTTTATACTCCTCCACAGATAAATTCTCTTTCAAAATTGCATAGGGCTTTTTTATTCTTTCTTCAAGAAATTTCCTATTAATATTAAGAACTGCACATATTTTTTTCTTCACCTTTTCAACACTTACTGGATTTTTCTCCATCAAATGGTTTATCATCCATGTATTAATCCCTGCAGAATAAACTGGAACACTCATAGCAAGAATTTTTCCATTTCTATCATAAATTGTTCCTCTACATACAGATGTTTTTACCCTTTCATATTT
>JAGGVW010000190.1 GCA_021157805.1 bacterium | reverse complement strand
TCTTTTTCCTCAGTTCATCTCCTTTTTTCTCATATTCTTTTACCTTTGTAATTGCCTCATTTTTCTTTTCAGTATCGTTTTCATAATATGCCTGGACACAATTTTTCATCTCTTTAACACATTCACATGATGCCTCAACATGTTTTAACTCATCACCAAGTATTTCTTTCTCTTCTCTCTGTCCAAGCCATACAAAGATATTTCTACTTCTTTCCATTTTTCACCTCCTATAGGAAAGTCATTATTATTTTTAAAAATGTAAAAGTTATAAAACCTGAAATTACAGGTGTTAATGCCCATGCCAGAACAATATCTTTTGCTATTTTCCAGTTCGTCATCTTAATACTATGTATTATACCAACACCCCATATTGCACCCACTATTGAGTGAGAAGTTGATACTGGTATTCCGAAATGAGTGTAAATGTGAATATTCAGGGAAGATGCAATTTCAATTGCTATTGTCATCAAGGGAGTTAGTTTAACAATATTAAATCCAACTGTCTCAATAACTCTGTATCCCCAGGTAGTGACACCTATAGTTATTGCAATTGCTCCTATTACTGCTGCAATTTTTGACGAGATATAACCTGCTCCAATTAAAACTCCTGTTGCATTTGCTACATCATTGGCTCCCCATGAAAAAGCAAGATATGCACTTGTAGCATAAATAAGAAATATTATTATTTGCTTTTCATGTTTTTTTACAGAAGGTAATAAAAATAGAAGTTTTATCAAAGGATAAATAAGAATAGCCATAACTGCAGAACCAAAAGGAGTTAAAATCCAGCATATAAAAATCTGTCCAATCTTTGACCATTTTATTACAGCACTGAAAGCCATTCCACCTCCTGCGACTGCTCCGACAACAGAATGTGAGGTGGAAACAGGAAATTTTTTATAACTTGCTAATGTTATCCATATTGCAGCACCGAGTAAAGCGAATAGAGAAATTAAATTTGATTGTAAATGAGGGAGATTGTTTAACGGAACAACACCTTTCCCTATAGTTTTTATTACATTTGAACCGAGAGTAATTGCACCAATGAAACTGAAAACACAGGTTATTATTATACCATCTTTTAATTTCATTACTCCAGAGCCAATGTCTGTCCCTACGCAGTTTGCAGCATCATTGGCTCCCATTGACCATCCCATATAAAGAGAAACCAGTATTACAAGCACAAACAACATTATTTACTTTCTCCTTTTTTCCTATTATATATTAAAAGGGTCTTTAAAACAATGAAAGAAGAAAGTTTTAGACAATTCGTTTTTTTGCAAAAAAGGTGTTGATGATATAAAATAAAAAGCAAAAAAGGAGAAAAATGAAAGTGCTTATTATTGGTTCAGGTGGAAGGGAACATGCAATTTCCTGGAAAATAAAACAAAAACAGGATATTGAACTTTTTGCTTTACCAGGCAATGGAGGAATATGTGAAATTGGAGAA
The DNA here is from genome assembly GCA_021157805.1 of bacterium. The sequence continues at coordinate 2,420 of JAGGVW010000190.1, read as the reverse complement.
TGTATTGAAGAAAATTATGAAGACATTGAGAAAGTTATAAAAGTTGCAGAAGAAAAAAAAATTGATTTTACTGTTGTTGGACCTGAAAATCCCCTTGCTTATGGAATAGTTGACCTGTTTAAGAAAAAGAATATGAAAATCTTCGGTCCTGTGAAAAAAGGAGCGACTCTTGAAGGTTCAAAATGTTATGCAAAAGAGTTTATGAAGAAATATTCTGTTCCAACTGCAGATTTTCAGATAGCAGAAAGTTATGAAGAAGCAAAAAGAATAATTGAAAAAAGAAATCCTCCTTATGTGATAAAGTATGATGGACTTGCTGCTGGAAAAGGTGTAAGAGTAATTGATAGTTTTGAGGAAAGTTTAAAATATTTAAAAGAAATTTTTATAGATAATATTTTTAAAGGGGAAAATATAAAAGTTGTAATTGAAAATTGTCTTGCTGGAAAAGAACTTTCATATTTAATATTCACCGATACTTCTACATACATCCCTATGGTTCCTGCAAAAGATTATAAAAGAGTTTTTGATGGAGATAAAGGTCTAAATACTGGTGGAATGGGTTGCTACAGTCCTCCTCATTTCTTTAATGAAGAAATTGAAGAAAGGATAAAAAAAGAAATAGTTGAACCAACTATTGATGGATTGAGGAAAGAAAATATTGTTTATAGAGGAATTCTTTATTTTGGGTTGATGCTTACTGATAGTGGAATTTATGTTCTTGAATACAATGTGAGATTTGGAGACCCTGAAACACAGGTTATACTCCCCAGAATGGAGACAGACCTTATTGAAGTTATGGAAGGTGTTTCTGAAGGACAACTTAATAAAATTGATATAAAGTGGAGTGATGAAAAATGTGTATGTGTAATACTTGCTTCTGGTGGTTATCCTGGAAAATATGAAAAATGGAAAGAAATAAAGGGATTGGATAAAGTGGATGATGTTATAATTTTTCATGCAGGGACAAAAAAGAAGGGTGATAAGTTTTATACAAATGGAGGAAGAGTTCTTGGGATAACAGGACTTGCTTCTACAATAGATGAAGCAAGAGAAAAAGTTTATAAAGCAGTCAATGTAATTGATTTTGAAAATAAACATTACAGAAAGGACATAGGAATTTAAGTTGTAAATTAAGAGAAAAAGAAAAGAATAGTCCAAATTACAAGTGAAAATTTCTGAACATAAAATGAAAAAGAGAAAAGTTTATGACAGTAAAAGAAAGATTGCTTAGAAGTTTCAGAGGAGAGTATATTGATAGAATTCCTTTTGTTTCTTATCCAGGGCACTTTTTCACGGGAACAGTTGAGAGAGAATTGAGAAATAATGGTTTTGGGATTTTCTATATATTTTCTCCTCTTACGATTCACACTCCTGATGTTAAATTAGAAACCTTTGAAGAGTACCCAGAGGAAGGCAAGAGGATTGTTAAAACTGTATATTCAACTCCAGCTGGAGAAATCTCATCTTCAGCAAAATACTCTGGAGGATATGGTTCAGAATGGGCACCTCTTACCACTGAATTTCTTATAAAAAAAGAGGATGATTATAGAGTTGTGGAATTCATGATAAAAAATGAAGAATACAAGGTAAATGAAGAAACAATTTATGAAGTGGAGAAAAATCTTGGAGAGGATGGAATAATGGTAAGTTGGGTTCCCAAAACACCTCTTATGGAAATGTTATATGGTTATTATGGACCTGAAAAATTTGCTTATGAGCTTTATGATAGAAGAGATCTTTTTATAGAACTTTATGAAATGCTTAAAAGAAGATATATTAAAATATGTAAAGTGCTTTCAAAAATTCCCGTTATAAAACTTTTTGAAATTGGTGATAACATAACTTCTGATATGGTTGGAAAAGAAAGATATGAAAAATTTGTAATGCCTGTTTATGAAGAAGTTTATGGGATATTTAAAGAAGAAAATAAAATGCTGGGTTCACATCTTGACGGAAATTTAAAAATTTTAAAAGAGGATATTAAAAATTCTTCTCTTGATTTTATTGATGCTTTTACTCCATACCCTGATACAGACCTTACATTAAAAGAAGCGAAAGCGGAATGGGAAGAAAAAGTTATAATAATAAATTTCCCTTCATCTTTTCATCTTAAAACACCAGATGAAATAAAAAAATTGACTTTTTCACTTGTTGAAGAAGCATATCCAGGAGACAGATTTATAGTTAATATAACAGAGACAGTACCCAAACAGGTATGGCAGAATAGTTTTAAGGCAATAAATGAAGCCCTGATTGAATATGGCCAAGTTCCCAAATAAGGTCAAACCTAATTTGTCCCAGGATGGAGTATTCGAGATTTATCCTTCAGGAAGAATGTGGTAAAATTAAAAAAACAAGAAAGGGGAGGATATATGGCAAAAAGCAAAATAAAAATATCGGATAAAATTATAATGGTTAAT
>JAGGVW010000050.1 GCA_021157805.1 bacterium | reverse complement strand
TGTTATTACTTTCATCTTATTTTCTTTAGGATTCTTTATCCATATCATTTTATATCGGTCTAATTTCCTATCTGTGAACTATTCCTGTATTTACTTATCTCTCCTACCTCCTCTCTTTTGAAAGTTGTTTACTCCTTTTTTCACTTTTATTTACAACTTTTTCAAAAATTTTTGGAAAATTAATTTTCTCAAAAACTTCAATTCCTGCTATTGTTGTTCCTTTGGGAGAACAAACCATATTTTTCAATTCTTGAGGGGTTTTCTCTGATTCAAAAAGCATTTTTCCACTCCCATAAAAAAGTCCCTTTACAAGTGCAACTGCCTTTTTACTTTCTATCTCTTTCTTTTCACATATTTTTTCCAAAACATCTGCAATATAAAAAATAAAACCAGGTCCACTTCCTGAAATTGCTGTTATTGTATCAAATTTATCTTCTGGCATTTTCATAACAATTCCGAGAGAAGAAAAAGTTTCATTAAAAATTAAATCATACTTTTTATCTTTTGCATATTTTCCCTTACAGTAAACAATTATTCCCATTTTTACTTTAACATTAAGATTTGGCATAACTCTTATAACAGGAGTTTTCCTTTTTAATCTATTCTCAATACTTTTAATCTTTACTCCAGCTGCAATTGAAATTAAAAGTTTTCTATTGTCCAGAACAGGATTTATCTCTTCAATAACTTCTTCAATAAAAGATGGCTTTACAGATAGAATAATAACATCTGATTCTTTTGCAACTTCTTTATTTCCCGCAGTTTTAAATCCCTTTTTCTTCGCAATAGAAATTTTCTTTTTATTCTTATCAGAAACAACAACATCATCAAAAGTGAATTTTTTATCAGAGATAATACCTTCTGCAAGTGCTCTGCCCATATTACCAAATCCAATTATCCCTATTTTCATTTTGTATCCTTTTGGAAGTAAAACTTATTATAACATAAAAATTTCATTCAAGGTTTGTGTGTCTCTTTCTGAAATTCTCTTCACTTATCTTTTTTTTCTTTTTAATATAATGTATGAATGATTCAAGAAAAATAAATACACATTGTTCAAAAAGAGAATTTCCAAGTTGCACTGATTTTTTTGCTGGAATTTCAATATTAAAATCAGATATTTTAGAAAGTTTCTTTTTACCTTTTGATGAACTTATTAACAATACTTTTACTCCTTCTTTTTTCACTCTTTTAGCAATTTCAATATGGGAAATTCTTTCTCCTGAATAGGAAATAAAAATCACAATATCGTTTTTAATAGCAGGTGGGGTTATTGTTTCCCCAACAACATAACTTTCATATCCAATCTGTCTCAGTCGCATCGCAAACATCTTCCCAACAAGCTCGCTTCTTCCAGTTCCAGCAATAAATACTTTTTTACTCTCTTTTAAAATTTTCTCAATTTTTTCAAAGTTAAATTTTTTAATAAAGCCAAGACAATTTTTAATCTCTTCGATTATTTCATTCATTTCTTTTCCCATAAAACTTATTATATCAAAATTCCGACATAAGGGGAAGAGTTTGTGAATTATTAATGTTTTTTTGTAATTCCTCCAATCCTTTATCTGATAAGGGTTTTTCACATCTCTTGACAAATTCTGGGGGGTATAATAAAGGTGTGATATAATATAACAAAATTTGAAAACTTGAAAAAGAGAAAAAGTAGAAAATTAGAAAAAAATTGAAAATTAGTAGAAAGAGGAAAATTTAAAAAATTTCTTATGTCTGTCGAATTTCAGAAAAATGATAAGGAGGTGACATGGATGAGAAAATACTGGGGATATTTAATTCATTTAGGTTATAATATGTGGGAAGACCATGGAGATGAACATAGAATTCATCCTGATGAAAAAATTGATTATCCTCCAAGGACACATCTGAGATGTAGGGAGGATGTCTGGGACTTTTTTGTTGAAAAACTTCCTGAATATGGAATAAATTTACTTGTTATTGATATTGGAGAAGGAATTAGATATGAAAGTCATCCAGAACTTGCAATAGATGGGTCCTGGGATATAGAAAAATTTAAAAAGAAATTGAAAACGATAAAAGAAAGTGGAATAGAGGTAGTTCCAAAATTGAATTTTTCAACTACTCACGATGTCTGGCTTGGAAAATATTCAAGAATGGTTTCAACAGATATCTATTATGGGGTATGTCGTGATTTAATTGAAGAGGTTGTTGAAATATTTGATAGACCGAAGTTTTTCCATCTTGGGATGGATGAAGAAACATATGGTCATCAAAGAGGATTAGAATATGTAGTTATAAGGCAGTATGATTTATGGTGGAAGGACTTATATTTTTTGGTGGATGTTGTGGAAAGAAATAATGTTTGTGCCTGGATATGGAGTGATTATATTTGGAATCACAGGGAAGAGTTTTTAAAAAAGATGCCTAAAACAGTTATACAGAGTAACTGGTATTATGGAATTGATTTTAATCTTGATAATGTTTATGTTAAAGCATACATAGAACTTGAAAGGGCAGGATTTAAACAAATTCCTGCTGGCAGTAATCACTCATATTTTGAAAATTTTGAAAAGACAGTTGAATTCTGTAAGGAAAATATATCTTCAAAAAATCTGATTGGTTTTTTACAGACGGTATGGAGACCGACAGTTAAAGAATGGTCTGAAAATCACCTGAAGGCAATGGAAGCAGTTAAAATTGCAAAAGAAAGATACTTTCAAGAAAGTAAAGAAGACGCATAAAGATTTTCATGGAGTATTGAGTATTTTGAATTTCTTAATAAAAAGCAGTTGAGGAATATTTAAAACAAGTTGCTGAAAATATTTATAGATGGTTGATAAGGAAGATAAAAAACAAAGGCATTTTTGAACTTGGAAAATACTGGAGTGAATCTTGTAAGGAAGAAGGGAATTCAAAATTAAAAGAGACAGAAATAAAAAAACTCTTGAAGTTGAAAAATATTGATTTTTATAAAATTCAGTTCATAGAGAGAGAGGTGTCTGTATAATAAGAATTTTTAAAAATAAGAGAGAGGGAAGATGAATATAAATGTTAAGAGAGAGAAGTTTTTAGGATGGGATGAAAAGGGAAGGCCTGTTATGCCGTGCTTTGTTACCTATATATCAAACGAAAAACCTATTTTGATGCATAGATATTGCAGAGAAGATTATTCAGATGGATATGATGACTTTGTTGATATATTTAGTTATGACAATGGCAAGACCTGGACAGAACCTATCTTGCATTTAAAAGGGAAAATTACTCCAGAAGGTAAGGTCCGCTATGCTGGATCTGCTGGTTTTTTTGACCCGGATAAAGAAAGATTGATAACCATAACAGACAAAAGGTTATATCCACAGGATAAGATGAATGTTGACATTCCCTGTAGTGTTGTCCTTGAGATTTATGACCCGAAAACAGACAGATGGAGTGGTGAAGTCCCTTTAAATTTTAATATACAGGGAGGAATTGCAGTGAGTTTTTGCAGACCGATAAAAACATCAAATGGAAGAATTGTTTTTCCTGCTCAGGGACGACTCCTTGATAAAGATGGTAATCCTGTTCATTATAAAGGATGCTGGTCTCCTGCTGGGATAATTGTCCATATTCTTGGCGATTATAAAGAAAATGGAGAAATTGAATGGAAGTTAAGTAAACCTGTCTATCCTGACCTTGAGAAAACATCCAGAGGATTTTATGAACCAGCCATTATAGAACTCAAAAATGGTAGATTTGCGATGATATTAAGGGGTGATAACAGTATGTTTCCTGATAAACCAGGTTATAAGTGGGTAAGTTTTTCAGAAGATCACTGTGATACCTGGACAGAACCTGTGCCTCTTTCCTGTGATAATGGAGAGACCATTGAATCAAGTTCAACTGGCTCCGGTATATTCAGATCAATAAAAAACGGGAAGGTTTACTGGATAGGAAACTTATGTATTGAAGGAATAAGACCTAATGGGAACTGGCCGAGAACCCCGCTTGTAATTGCAGAGATAAATGAAGAACCATTTTTTATAAAAAGGGACACTATAAGAATTATTGACCGACAGCAGGAAGGGGAACCGCCACAACTACAACTGTCAAACTTCAGGTTCTATCAGGACAGAGAAAATGGAGATATTGTTTTATTTTTAACTCGTTACGCTGAGAATGGAGCAGAAAACTGGATGAAGGCAAATTATTACAGATACAGAATTAAAATTTCAAATTAACTTTTCTATACACTTTGTATAGATTCTTTTCTCTCTAATTTTTTCAGAAAGGTATTTCTTCGCTTAATCTCTTCCTCATCTGCCTTTGTAATTTTTGAAAAAACAAAAAGAGAAATAAACATAACAGGTAGTGCAGTAGAAACATATAATACCATCCATTCGTTATGCTCAAGTCCATATGGACCCCATTTCAAAATTAAAGTGACAACGCCAACTATTAAAGTTGAAACAATACTTGCAATTGCTCCTTTCCTGTTTACCCAGGGAAAATAAAACGCACCAATTGCAGGTGCAAAAGAAACAGTTAAAAGGACATCAGCAATAAAAAGCATTGCTAAAATATATTTCATAAGGTAAATTGAACCAAGTATTGTAAATAAAGCAAGAATAAGTGTAATAATTTTTGAGAAAACCATCTTCTCTTTTTCCGTTGCATCCTTCTTAAAAACACCGACATAAATATCCTGTGTTATCATTGAAACATTTGTATTCCAAATAGAACTCAATGTTGTTTGGCAAACAGCGAATATCATAGCAAGCACAAGACCTCTTAAACCAACAGGGAGCCAGAAAGATATCACATTTGCCAGTCCTAATGACATTTCTTCATGTTTTAAATGAGGCCAGCCCACTTTTGAGAAAGCACAAACAACCATTATTAAAAAATATAATAAAAAGGTTAAAAATGTTGTCCATGCCATTGATAAATATGCTGTTTTTTCATCCTTTGCTGCAAACATTCTCTGGGCATACCAGGGAGCAGTAAAATACAACATTGTTAAAAGAATGGAATAAGAAATAATAAATTTTGTTGAAAGAACAGGGTCATTCCAGTTTGCTATTATTTTCCATCCGAGATAATTTTCTTGATAAACAGTCCTCAGCCCTTCCATACCACCAGCTTTATTCATTGCAATAAAAAATAAAATGGGGATTGTTATAATTGTTAGAAAAAATGAAGAGAGGTCTGTCCATATAACTGAAATCAATCCACCCGCAAGAGTAAAGGCAAGGACAACAAGACATATTATAACAATTGTTGCATTTACTGACAGTCCAAATGTAATATTAAAAATTAAGGATATTGCTTTTAGATATGCACTACAGAGGATTAAGAGTAAGAAAATATTTATTATACTGATAACCATTCTTACATCTTTACCATATCTTTCTTCAAACATTTCAGCAACTGATATATAATTAACTTTTTTCCAGTTTTTTGCTCCAAATAGAGTATAAAATCCATAACCGACTATAAATACTATTGGAACCATACTCCCAAATAAACCTGCACTATAGCCAATTTTTGCCCATCCCATCAGTGTAGCAGTGTTGAATTCAGTCATAACCAGCGTTCCAATAAGAGGTAAGATTGTAGCCCTTCTTCCAGCAACAAGATAGTCCTCAATATTTTTAACCTCTTTTGCCTTAAACATCCCAAAAATCAGGATTCCTGCAATGTAAAGTATAATTATTAAGATATCTATCATTCTTTAACCTTACTTGAAAATGCCATAACCAGGCTATTTATTCCTCTATTTTAGAAATTATTTTTACTGGAATTGGTCTAACAGGGGCTCTACTTGTTTGCAATTTTATTTCTTTTACAGGTATACCTGTTTTCTGAGAAATTATTTTTAATATCAGATTTGTACAGGTTTTTCCCTGACATAATCCCATTCCCGCTCCAAGTGCTCTTTTAATTCCATCAATATCAGTAACACCTTTTTCTATAACTTTAATTATCTCATCCTCAGTTATTTCCTTACATCTACATATTATTTTTGCTTTTCTTTCTTTCATTTTTAAAACTCCTTACTATATTATAATATTTTTTAGGAAAGGAAAAAGTTACAACAGTTGTCATATTATTTTTCTCAGGTGGTATAACTTTTACAATTTTCCCATTACAAACATATTTACCATTTCTATCAAGACATTTAACCTTTTCACCTTTTTCTGGAACAGGTAAAAATTCATAAGGGATTGTTAATGATGCTTCTTTTTCATTAAAGTTATAATTCAAAACAAATATTGCAAGACCAGGACAAATTGAAACACACTTTTCACAACCTTTACATTTTTCTTCATCTAATTTTGGTAAGTTTGTTATTGGAGAACCCACATTTATAGCACCAAAAGGACATATTTTTTCACATGGATTGCAGGGTATATCTTCTACACATTCAATTATTGCAACAGGACCTTTTTTAATTCTATCTTCAGAAGGATATCCAGGTTTTTTTAAATACACTTTTTCATCAATTTTTAACTCTTTCATAATACTCCTTTATTATCTCTTCCTTTGCCAATCTTCTTTTTTCTCCAAAAGTTCCAATTCTAAAATCATTCAATCTTTTTCTTATGTTCTCCTTTTCTTCTTTATAAGTTTTGTGTGTCAATTTTTCAGCAACTGATATTCCAGCGAGTTTCCCTTCCTCCATTGCTGTTGATGCTTCTTCAATTCCTGAACAATCTCCAGCAACATAAATCAATGGAATACTTGTCTCCATATTTTCATTATGTAAAGGAACAAATCCTCCAAGATATCCCTTATAAGTAAATAAACAACCTGCTTGATAAAGAAGTTCACTTAAAGGAGTAAGCCCAATTGCAATACATATTAAATCAACTTTAATTTCTTTCCTTTCTTTAAACATTGGTTTAAAGTTATTATCAACAGGACAGATAACAGCACCTTCAACTTCTTCTTTCCCAAATGCTTCCAGAATTGTGGTTGATAAGTAAATCGGAACACCAAATCTTTTGACTTTTGCAGCATGGACGAGATAACCACCAATTTTTGGCATTATTTCAACAATACCAACAACTTCTGCACCTGCTTGTAATAATTGGTAAGAAACAATTAAACCAACATTTCCAGAACCTATCATTAAAACTTTTTTCCCGGGTAAAACCCTGTGAATATTTATCATTGTCTGACAGGCACCAGCTCCCATAACTCCCGGTAATGTCCAGCCAGGAAAAGAAAGAGGATTTTCAATTGCTCCTGCTGATACAATTATTGATTTTGTTTTTAAAATAATATTTTCCCCGTCTTTTACTACTCCTATCACATTATCTTTAAAAATTCCATATACCACACTATTCAACCACACTTCTACATCTAATTCTCTGACTTCTCTTAATAGTTTTTCTCCAATTACAAATCCTCTTACACCTGCCATATGTTCTTTAGAACCAAAAAACCTGTGTATTTGTTTAAATAATTGTCCCCCTGGTCTTAAATTTTCATCAATTAATAGAACTTCAATACCTTTTTTTCTTGCTTCAATTGCAGCAGAAAGTCCTGCAGGCCCTCCTCCAATTATTACCAGTTCTTTTTCTTCCATTTACCAAGTCCTTTTTGAAATTCAACCTTTATTCCTTCCTTAACAGGAGTTATACATGTTCTTATATTTGGGATTCCATCAACAATCATAACACAATCAGTACACCTTCCAATTGCACAAAAAACTCCTCTTGGTTCATTAAATTTTTCTGTCTTTCTTAATACTCTTATTCCATTTGCATACAAGGCAGCAGCAATCATTTCTCCTTCATAAGCACTCAGTTTTCTTCCATTATAATAAAAATAAATTTTCTTCCTTTTAGAGAAATCTCCTAAAATTGGATGTTTATATATTCTGTAATCTTTCATTTTTAAACCCTTGCAAAAAATTCTGCTAAAACTGTGTAATTATAAAATTTAGGCCAGTTAATTTTTTTCTTATAAAATCTTTCTGGATTAAAAATTTCAATTGGTATTGACGTTTTTCCATAAATAATTAGTTCTGACATCAACTTCCCAACAATAGGTCCATAAGCCATACCATTTGAAAAACCTGCAGCAATATATAAATTTTCTACTCCAGGATATTTACCAAGACATGGTAAGCAATCTCCTGTTACAGCCATCGTTCCACTCCATGACCTTATAATACTTATATTTTCAATCCCTTTAAAAATCCTTTTAAAAATTGCAGAACTTCCAGAAAGTTCAACTGGCTCTACACTATAGTCATAATGTAAATTTCTCTCCCTTGCCTGAGTTCTAAATCCACCTGCTACAAGGTTTCCACTCTCTGTTTGTGTTGTTGTAAAAATTGCATCTCCTTCAATAAATGCTTCCATTGGATAAACAGGTAATTTCGCAACAGGTTCTGTTACAACTGCAACCTGTCTTAATGGAAGTATATCAATTTCAGGACATAAAAAACTTGACCATGCATTAGTTGCATTTATTACAATGTCTGAATATATCTTTTTACAATTTTCAAGTTCAACTCCTCTAACTTTTCCATTTTCTTTAATAATTCTTTTAACAGGCGTATATGTAAATATTTTTGCTCCAAGTTTTTGTGCTGAAAATGCAAATCCATATGTCAAAAAGAATGGATTTACTGTCCCATCGGATGGTCTAAATCTTGAACCAAAAATATTATCAGATAAAACTGGGGATAATTTAAGTGTTTCTTTTTTATCAAGAAGCTCTATTTCATTATCTCCTGCTTTTTTCTGTGCTTTAACTGTTTCTTTTATATCTTCCCACTCTTCTTTATTTAAAGCAATATCTAAACTTCCTATTCTTTGATATTCAAAATTGAAATTCAATTCTTTCTCAAGATTTTTCAAAATTTCATTATTTTCTTTTGTTATTGCCAGTCGTGATTTTATTGTTTCTGGGTTTTTATCTCTTCCTTCAAGCTGTATTACCTGACCTCCATTTCTTCCACTTGCTCCTGAGGCAATATTCCCTTTTTCAAAAATAACAACTTCTTTTTTTCCCTTTGATAAATAATAGGCAATTGAACATCCCATAAGCCCACCACCGATAATAATTATTTCAGTTTTTTCAGGTATCATTTTTTAAAATTTTACTTATATTTAAAGAAATTTCAATTGCTTTTCTTGATTCCTCAAGAGTAATATGAGGTTCTGCTCCAGACACAATTTGTTCTATGAAATTTTCTGTATCATCAATTCTTTTTTCTTCCAATGGGATTCTTTCTTTATTAAAGAATATTTGATTTCCCTTTTCAGAATCAAACAGAAGAAATCCTTTTTCACCAACAATTACCCAGAAGTATGATGGACCTTCCAATCCCATCCCAAAGTCAATTATTCCTGTCGCATTTTGTTTTAATTTTAAGAATATACTTCCAAAAACATACTCTTTATCTTTCTCCTTTAATGTTGAAGAAAGAACATGAAATTCACCAAATAGAATATAAAACTGATAGAGAAAATGAATATGTAAAGCAACAAAAGGGTCTCCTCGCAGAGAAGAATTAACATACCACTTTTTTCCCCCAAAGTATCTTATATGTGAATAAATAACCTCTCCAACTCTTTCTTTATTTTTTTTCATACTTATAAAAAGTGGTTCCTGTAAAACAGTCAATGCATGATGTAAAACAACTTTTTTTTCTTTTGCAAGATTTACAAGTTCATCATATTCTTTCAGTGTTTGGGTCATAGGATATTCCACAAGAGTATGTTTTCCAGACAATATTGACATTTTTGCAAACTTATAATGTAAAAGATTGGGAACAGAAATAATAACTGCATAAATATCCTTTCTTGAAAAAAATTTATTCTCATCTGTTTCTATTTCAGCACTTACTCCTTTATTATTTAAAATTTCCTTTACATAATTTTCTCTTCCATTTCTTGTAAGAACAGCTATAAGTTTTGCTTTCTGATTATTTTTAATTGAATTAAGACGACCTTGGGCAAAACCACCAAGTCCAACAATTCCGATACCTAACTTTTCTTTCATTTTCCCCTCCATTTATTAAATTCCTGAACAGAAGCAATAACATTTTCAATTGGATAAGAAGGTCTATGCCATTTAAGAATAATAAACATAAATCCTCCTTCATCACTATTAAGTTCTTTTACAATTCTATCAACTTCATTCTTTACATCCATTGGATTACCTTTCGCAAGTGTTTCTTTCATATCAACAGAGCATTTAATACATTTTTTCCCTTTTATTTTTTCCCTTACTGTTTCAATTCCAATTACATTTATCTCCATAAATTGCATAACATCTATATCCATTTCAATCAAATCATCAATAATCTCTCTTATATCTCCATCCAGCAAAAGTCCTGTATACATCCCTTCTTTATGAATATGGTCAAATAATTCCTGATACAGGGGCTTTAAAAATTTTCTAAAAATTTCCGGGTTGAACATAAGTCCTGAAGAACCTGCAAACTCATCTATTATATTAACCATATGAGCGCCCGCATTTTTCCATCTTGGAATTAGTTTATGATGGTACTCAAATATTTTTTTAACAAGAGAAACAACAAAATTAATATCTTCTGCAATTTTTAGAAGAAAATATTCATAACTCATCAAATTACAGGCAATTAAAATTGGTCCTGGGTCGATATATCCACATATAAACCGGTCAGAATAATATTTATCAATTGTTTTTTTCAAGTTTCTAAAAAATTTGTCTGTAATTTTAATATCAGGAATTTTAAACCCATTTAATGAGTCCTTATATTTTAAAGGGCTTTCTAAAATAACATAACTTGATGTTTCTTCCTTTGGCACTTTTTGAATGCATCCCCATTCATCTTTCCTTAATACCTCTCCTTTTTCATTTTTCCCAAGATATTCAAAAGTCCAGTGATATGTTGCCCATGCAGAATCAAAATTTTCAGTTCCTGGAATAAATTCAACTTTTTCAGGGTCAACAGTGCCATAAGCATTATAAATATGAGGGACATCAACCAATTCCATCGGGATATAATCAGGCCTTTCAAATTTTATCGCTTTTTCAACAACTTTTTTATGTTCCATAACTTTCTCCAGATTTTCTTTCCGCAATTACACAAATTTTTAATGATTCTTTTGCCTCTATTGCTTTTTCAACATTTGCTTCTTTTTTAATTATTGCTTTAAGAAAATTTTCTGTATCTGAGGATGGATTTGTTTTTTCCATTTCAATCTCTTTATCCCCATCTTTATTCTTTAAAAACAATTTTCCATTATAAAACAAGAAGGACCCTTCAGAACCAACAAATTCTATGCAATAATCCCTGTAAGTTTGAGGAACTCCCATAGAAAATGCAATATGAGAGATAGTTTTGTTTTTAAATTTCATTGTAATTGTAGAATATGTAAATTTATATTTTCCCTCTTCATCAGTTTCAAAAAATTTATATGCAGATACATCTTTAACAGAGCCAAAAAGTTCAACCAATTGACTTATAAAATGATAATGTTGCCATGCATATATATTCCCACATAATTCAGGTTCCTTATACCATCCTCTTAAATAAGGAGATGTCCAGGAGTAAAAAGAAAATAAGACATCTCCAATTAAATTCAAATTTTTCTTTATTGTTATATATGGATTTTGAAGAAGCTGAGTTAAACTTACCCAGTAAACAAGATTCCTTTCCTTCGCAATATTTATTAACTCATCAACTTCTTCAGTTTTTAAAGTTGGTGGGTATTCAACAAGAACATTTTTATTATTAAGAAGGAATTTTTTTGATATATCATAATGTGTAGAATTTGGTGTTGAAATTGTTACACCTTCAATTTCTTTATTTTCTAAAATCTCTTCAATAGAAGTGGTATATGCAATTTTATATTTTTCTGCAAATTTTTTTACCTCTTCTTCAAATGGACTATATACAATAACTGGTTCACCAATTCCACTTTCAACAATTGCTCTTGTCTGAAAATTTGCCCTTCCACCTGCTCCTATAATTCCAATTTTAATCTTTCCCATTTTCTCCTCCATTTTTTTATAATATTTTAAAATAAAAATTTTTCAAATAAAAACAACTGCACGGCATGGAGAAGCAGATAAACCTTTAATTTTTAGTGGCATAATTATAATTTTCCCTCTTCCATTTTCAAGTTTATCTCCATTAACAATAGGAGCAAGACACATAGCACCTGATAAATAAAGTTTTCTTAAATTCGGTAAATTTTTTGAATCATTTGGGTCTTTAATATCATCATAACAGGGAATATCACCTGCAAGGACTTTAATTTTTTTACTTATTATCCAGTCCATTGCTTTATATTCAAAATGTGGTGAATCTAAAACAAATTTCTTTTTATTCCACATCTTATACCAACCAGTGTAAATAATTAAGCAGTCGCCTTCTTTTACTTCAACACCTGAATTTTCAAGTTCTTCAACTTTTATATGCTCAGAAGG
>JAGGVW010000113.1 GCA_021157805.1 bacterium | reverse complement strand
GTGAAAAACATTTAATTTTAAACTTTGATTTTTCCTGGGTTAAATCAGCACTTACAAAAAGAAAAATAAAAATACCAGAAAAAACAAAAAGAGGGATTCCTCCAACTTATGTTCCAGCAAGGAATACAATATTTCTTTCTATAGCCCTTGCTTATGCAGAAACAATTGATGCAGAAGCAATCTTTATAGGAGTAAATTCAATTGATTATTCTGGATACCCAGATTGCAGACCTATTTTTATAAAAAATTTTCAGAAACTTGTTGATGTAGCGACTAAAAAAACAGTTGAAGGAGGGAAAATTAAAATAGAAGCGCCATTACTAAATCTTTCAAAAGATGAAATAGTTAAAAAAGGGATTGAACTTGGTCTTGATTTTTCAATTACCTGGTCCTGCTATAGAAATACTAAAAAGCCCTGTGGAAAATGTGATAGTTGCCGACTCCGTGAAATTGCTTTTGAAAAAGCAGGAATTATCGACCCTCTCTTGCAAAAATAAACCTTTTAAATTTTTAAGGTTTAACTTTTTTGCTTACTTTTTTATTCATATCCACAATGGGTATCTCTGCCTGATTTACATCAATTTCTTTTTTCCCTTCAGGAACTTTAGGAACTGCTATCTCTATTGCTCCACATTTAGGGCATTTGGGCATCATAAGGTCAGGATTCATAGCAGCCATATCTTCAGGACTTTTTGGTGTATATGGAATATAAGCAAAAATTGTTCCACATTTTGTGCATTTGTAAACAGGATAAGCAGTGTTTTCTCCACTGTATGGGGATTTTACAGGATATATAAGTTGCTGTCCTGCTATTACTTTTTTCGTGAAAATCTTTTTTGCTTTAACATCAATAAAAGTCATCGTATAAGTCGGCTTCTTTGGTGCTGCCTGTTTGACAATAAATCCTAAAGCAGCAAGAATTATAATTACCAGAATTACTGGCATTACCTTTTCCTTCATACCTCCCTCCTTTTTTAAATTTTCAAAAATAAATTATATCATTAAGATTATATACATATTCTTTCTCTTTGTCAAGTTTTATTTTGGCGAAGCGGATCCGCTGTGTTGTTTGTCAGAAGATATTGTTAAACTCACAAAAGCAATATTCATACTTAAAGAAAAATATGCAATATAAATATAATTTTAAATAAATCTAATTTTGAGAAAATACGATTGGTATCAGAAAGAAATATAAATTATTCTAAATATTTTTTTATAAATTTTATTGCATCACCAAATGTTTTAACCTCAAGTGCTTTCTCTTCATCCATTTCTATACCAAATTCTTCTTCAAAACCAGCCACAAGTTCTAAACTCTGAACACTTTCTGCTCCAAGGTCTTCAACAAATCTACTTTCTTCCTTTATTTCTTCTTCATCAACTCCAAGAATGGAAGAGACAATTTTTTTTGCTCTCTTTTCAATTTCTTTTTCATCCATTCAATTCCTCCTTTTTTAATGTTTCTTCCTGCTCCTCTTTATACATTCTTTTCTTTCCTTTTCTGTCATTTCATAAACTTTTCTTATTACTTCCTCTTCTTCCTTCAACAACTCTCTCTTTCTTCTTGCCATCGCTTTTTTTGCTGTTTCTATCGCCATTTCAAGACCTGTCCCTTTCATAAATTTATTATTTATATACCAGGTAAAAGATGGAAAATATTTTGGAAGTATTCCTCCAGCAGTTATATTACACATAAGTCCTGCAATTGTTCCTGTATTAAAAAGTGTTCCTATACTTGTTTTTGTATGGTCTCCTATAAATGAACCCACTTTTAAATCACCTGTATCCACTGGTTTTCCATTAAGATAAACAGTTACATTGCTGTAATCATTTTTCAAATCACTGTTTGTGGTAAGAGCTCCAAGGTTTACAAATTCTCCAATATAACTGTGTCCAATAAATCCATCGTGATACTTATTTGAATATGAATGGAAAATACTTTCTTCCACCTCACCTCCAATTCTGCAAACAGGGCCAAAACTGTTTCCTTCTCTTATACTTGCTCCTGGCATAATTTGTGTCTCTTTTCCTATAAAGCAGGGACCTTCTATCCTTGCAAATGGGAAAATTTGTGCATTCCGGTCAATAAAAACTGGCCCTTTTGAAGCATCTATAACAGAAAATGGATGAATTTTTGTTCCTTCTCTTATAACTACATTTTTCTCATTTATTATTTCTGCTTTTTCTGAAACATCTCCTTCTATTTTTTTATCTTCTATTTTTTCAAAATCTGATTTCATAACCTCTGGATTTACCTGTATAAAATTCCAGGGATATTCTAATAATTTAATTTCGCTTTTTTCACTTTTTATATTCTCTTTTATTTTTGTAAGGAATTTATAAAAATCACCTTCCCAGAATTTTTCAACATTTTCTTTTTTTAAAAATCCATAAACAATTTCTCCACTTTCAGAAATAAAAATTTTTTCATCATTTATATCAATTTTTTCTTCAATAAGTGCTTTTCCATTTACAACAAGAAGGTCTTCTTTAAGGAAATTTTCATCATTAACAGGTAAATCAAACTTAACTTTTGTTAAAGGAGCAATATAATCTCTTACCCAGAGACATTTTTCTCCTTCAATATTTTTTTCAAGTCGTTCAAATAAACTGTAATAACCACATCTTAATTCAAAAGTATTTTTTATAAAACATAATGGTAATAAGTTTTGCCATTTCTCATCTTCGTATATAAGAACTTTCATTTTTCCTCCTTTTCACACCATACAACTTAAAATAGCAGTTGTTTTTACAATATCATCAACTTTTGC
>JAGGVW010000143.1 GCA_021157805.1 bacterium | reverse complement strand
TAAAAAACCAGTTTTACTTGATTTTGTTTATGGACTTGGTGGAAGAGATATAAAAATTGAAGATATAAAAGGTGTTTTTAATGACCTTTTGCAAACAGCAGAAACAGGGAAAAAAGAATTTACATTAAAATATGTTGGAGTGAGAGAATAGGAGGGAAAGATGCCAAGTTTAAAACAACTTGCTAAAAGAAAAGAAAAGTTTGTATCAGGACACAGATTATGTGCCGGATGTGGTGCGGGAATTATTGCAAGACAGGTAATGCTTGCTATTGATAAACCAGTAATTGTTGCAAATGCTACTGGTTGTCTTGAAGTTGCCAGTACTATTTTCCCTTATTCTTCCTGGAATATCCCCTGGATACATTCTGCCTTTGAAAATGCTGCAGCAACAATAAGTGGAGTTGAAACGGCTTACAGGTCATTGAAAAAACAGGGGAAAATTGATATTGACGATGTTGTTTTTGTTGCCTTTGGTGGAGATGGTGGAACATATGATATAGGACTTCAGGCACTTTCAGGAGCAGCGGAAAGAGGACATAAAGTTCTTTATGTGTGTTATGACAATCAGGCATATATGAATACTGGAATACAACGTTCTTCAGCAACTCCAATGGGTGCTCATACAACAACTTCTCCTGCTGGTAAAGTTATCCCTGGTAAAATACAGTGGTCAAAAAATTTACCTGAAATAATGGTTGCTCATGGGATTCCTTATGTTGCAACTTCAATACCAGGTAAGTGGAATGACCTTATAAATAAAGTTGAGAAAGCAATAAGTTTCAATGGTTTTACTTTTATTGATGTTCTTTCACCCTGTCGTCTTGGATGGCCACATGACCCAAAACTTACACTTGAAATTTCCCGTATTGCAGCAGATACCTGTATATGGCCTCTTTATGAAGTTGTTGAAGGGAAATACAGATTAACATATAAACCAAAAGAGAAAAAACCCATTGTTGAGTGGTTTAAACTCCAGAGAAGATTTTCCCATCTGTTGAAACCAGAAAATGCTAAACTTGTTGAAGAAATACAGAATGAAATTGATAGAAGATGGGAAATATTGCTTAAAAAATGTGAAGGTTAAAGGTAACTTTTAAACAATTTTGTTATTTGAAAAGGAAAAGGGAAATGAACTCATTGGTAATATCTGCGATTGGGATATTTCTCTTTTTGATTGCTTACAGATTTTATGCAGGATACTTAGAAAGATTATGGGACGTTAATCCTGATGAAGAAACTCCTGCTTATAGAAATCGGGATGGAATTGATTATATACCTGTAAAACACTGGTCAATTCTTTTTGGTCATCATTTTGCTTCTATTGCAGGAGCAGGTCCCATAATTGGTCCTGTTATTGCTGGAGTTATATGGGGATGGGGACCGGCAGTTCTCTGGATTATTTTCGGTTCAATTCTTTTAGGTGGTGTTCATGATTTTTCTGCTTTAATGGTAAGTATAAGGCATAATGGAAAATCAATTGGAGATGTTTCTTCTTCTGTTATAGGAGAAGGAGCAAAAATAATATTTTCAATTTTTTTATGGTTTACCCTTGTTCTTGTTGTTGCTGTCTTTGCTGCTGTTACTGCAAAAACATTTATTGAAGAACCAAAAATTGTAATACCGACTTTCAGCTTAATAATAATTGCTATATTTTTTGGTTTTCTTGTTTATCGTCTTAATTTTCCACAAATTTATGCAACTATAATTTCTCTCATTCTTTATGTTTTACTTTTCATCATAGGAAGTAGGTTTTCTGTTGTTATAAATTCAAAAGATGCAATGAAAATATGGATAATAATTCTTCTTTCATATTCTTTTATTGCAAGTGTTATCCCTGTGAATTTATTATTACAACCAAGAGATTATTTATCGTCATTCATTCTGTTTTTTGGTTTACTTTTTGGCTATATTGGTCTTATAATTACTCATCCGCAGGTTCACACTCCTGCTTTTATTTCTTTTTCTTCTTCAAAGGGACCTCTCTGGCCTATGATGTTTGTAATTATCGCATGTGGAGCAATAAGTGGATTTCATTCACTCGTTTCAAGTGGGACGACTTCAAAACAGATTAATAATGAAAAATATGCAAAAAATATTGGTTATGGAGCAATGCTTACAGAAGGAGTTCTTTCAATACTTGCACTTATGTGTGTATCTGCTGGTCTTTACTGGAGCAGACAAAATCCTTCACTTAGTTATCCTGTTCTTATGAAAGGTGGAAACTGGATAGGAACATTTGCAAAAGGATATGGGCAGATTACCGCCCCTATATTTGGAGTAGCAGCAGGAACTATGGCTGCTATGGTTATGATAAATAGTTTTGTTTTAACAACTCTTGATACTGCTACAAGAATAACAAGGTATATTTCTCAAGAATTATTTGGTGATACCTGGAAAATAAAAATTTTTAAAAATAGATTTTTTGCCACTTTTTTCATAATAATTTTTGCTGGATACCTTGCATTTGGAAACTGGAAGAAAATCTGGCCTGTTTTTGGTGCTTCAAATCAACTTGTTGCTGCAATAGTACTTCTTGTTGGAGGAACATATCTTGCTAAAAAGGGTAAAAATTCAAAAATTTTATTTCTTCCTTCAATATTTATGTTTCTAACAACAATTTTTGCTCTTCTAATCCAGGCAAAAGAATTTTATTTGAAAAAAAATTTCCTGCTTGGCAATATTGCCTCAATTCTTGTATTACTCGCTTTATTCCTGATAATTGAAACAATTTTAAAAATAAAATTAGATAAACATAAGAGAACATAAATCCGAGGACCTGGTCCTGGGAATTCGAAAACTTGACAGAGAAAAAAACTAAAAGGTAAAATAAGGAAAATTTCAGGGTGCTACATAGTGTGGCTTAAAAGGGAAGTGGGTGAAAATCCCACACGCCCCCGGCGCTGTGAGGACTGACGAAAGCCAGAAAAAGCCACTGTCCGCCCCTGGCGGATGGGAAGGCAGGCAAGTAGGATGAAGTCCAAGTCAGAAGACCTGCCCTGAAAGAGGTAAACTGTTTTCTGCGAGGGCAGAAAAC
>JAGGVW010000070.1 GCA_021157805.1 bacterium | reverse complement strand
CTATTTTCTTTAGCAAATTCAAATAGTGGGTCTACTATCCAGGGTGAAAGGGATGTTTCACCACGATGCAGTTTTATCCCACGAAATCCCTTATCCAAAGCACTCTTTATTTGTTCTAAAACATTTCCCTGAAATGAGGGTATGGCATCGGCAAAGCTGATAAACCTTTCAGGGAAAAGATTCAACGCCTGCCTTACTCTTCTGATAGAATCCTCGGTAGTTTCACAGATGGCAAATACAATGGCTCGGTCTATCCCTGCTTCTTAACTCTGTCCGCTCAATTTTAAAAGTTTTTGTGCATTCCCTCCCAAAATCTTTTTTTCTATCTCAGGATCAAATTCCATCGCCTTTATCTTCTCTAACTCAGCTTTGGGATTGAGAGCAGGAGCATCACTTCCAAAGAGAACTTTATCAGGAACTTGACTTCCTGCTTCTTTCAAGGTAACTTGAGTAAGAACAGTAGAGGTCTCTAAATATACATTTAACAATTCCTTGGCTGCTTGAACACAAAGTCGGTGAGATTGCCAGTCAATATATGCTCCCATATGGGCTAAAATAATTGTGGTCTGGGGATGTTTTCTTGCAATTTCTTCTCTATCTACCTTACAACAACACATAATCGCTGGGATTTTGTATTCAGCACATTTTTCTAATAACTCATCAAGCACTGAATTCTGAAAATCTTCTCCTCTGGGAACAAGTTTAAATCCCTTTAAATTTAATTCTTCAACCCCTCTTTTAAATACTTCCAAAGCATTTTTGTGTTTCGGGTCTGCTCTAAGAAAACCAATGAAGCGGTCTGGATATTTTTTCACTGCCTCAGCAATTATTTCATTTCCTTTCTGATAATCTAAGTAAGTAGTTGGAAATACAACTGACTTATCTATTCCATCTTGCTCATCCAGATACAATAATAGTTCAGGTGTACAACCCTGCTGTAAAATGGAAGCACCTGGAACATCACTATTCCCTATATGAGCATGAAAATCAATTATCATACTCCACCTCCTTTTTTAATTTTAATATGGGAAGGAGAAGCAAATATATCTATTGCGCGGTAATTCTTACTCATCTTTGAACTGTGCCTTGCATTTGCAGGAATAAAGAAACTGTCTCCCTTATGATATATTCTTTTTTCACCTTCTATCGTTACTTCAGTATAACCTGATACTACTATTCCCCATTCAGGGTAGGGATGAGAATGTTCCTTGCAGATACAACCTTCCTTTGAATACCAGAATACTACTTGTGTCTTTTCACCCTGATGAACCCAGCCATTCATTCCAGGGAATGAAGATTCGGCTTCAGGAAGCATTTTTAATATCTCTACTGGAAATAACTCCTTTATCTCAGCAACCTCTTCTATTTTCTCAAAAGAACCAATTTCCATTGTTATACCCGGCTGGATTATCTCGGCAATAGCCATTCCTCCAAAACCATTTTGCCTTATTAATCTTAAAATTCCATATTCTGTTATTGCTTCTTCTGAAAGTAGAAATTTAGCAGCTTTCTCAACAGATAATTTTACCTTTTCCGCATATTCTTTATATGACTCTTCCTGAGGAGCCATTTTCAAATACCAGTTCAAAGGAAGAAGAAGTCCGCCAAACTTTGCTGCATCATTTCCAGAAGATGACTTTCCCCACCGACCATTTTCTTCCTGATTTTCAACAAGCCATCTGCAGGATTTTCTAATGGACTGTCTAATTTCCACTGCTAAAGGGTCAAAAAATTCTATACCTGAGTGTTCATAATAATATACCAATCCTTCCAGAACATAATGAAGGACATGAATAATTCTATCCCCTTCTGCCTGAACATTCATCCCTTTGGAAATATAAGGATAAATTCCATTATTTTCCTGCTTGGACAGAATATATTTAACTGCTCTGGTAGCAATTTGTAAATACTGGGTGTTTTTAGTAATCCTATAATATGGAGTAAGAAATGTGCAAAGTGCAATAGCGGTGCATTCAAGACACTCTGGTCTTCCTCTCTCTTTATCATCTTTGTAGATTCCACAACCACACGCTCCATTTTCTAAAATAAAACTCCTGCCTTCTTCTCCTTTAATTATCCAATTAACAAATTTCTTTAATCCAGAAAGATATTTCTCTTTTCTTCCTTCATCAAGATAAGGCAAAATGTTGTAAACAACATTTAATCCATTTGCAGTATCAGAAACAAACCTTCCGTAAGAATTCTCAAGTTGAGTGGTACT
This sequence comes from bacterium, assembly GCA_021157805.1. The sequence goes on along the minus strand of JAGGVW010000070.1, from coordinate 4,481 downwards.
TGCCCAAAAACTCCCATCCTTATTCTGCTGAGAAAAAACCAAATCAAGCCATTTTAGGATACCGTTTAGATATTTTTCTTTTTTGGTAATTTTGTAGGCTGCTGCCATTGCCCTCATGTTATATCCAGCAGGATAGATATAATGTGCTTCTTCCAAATCAATCTGACCATCTTCTTTTTGGTGGTCTAAAATAAAATCACATATTTCTTTTAATCTCTTTACTAATTTTTCTTTTTCCATAATTGCCTCCTTAATTTAAACTATCCAATAAAGTTTTATTCTATCGCCATCTTTGTGTATAAATCCGTCATCCATGGCTTTTTCTTCTGTCTTTGCAATTCTTCTTGTATATCCTACGCTCTTTAAAAATTTGTCCGCTTTTATCAAACTATCCATCAAAATATTGGGTATTCTAATCCCTCCTTTCTTTAAATAAGTGATTGCGTTTAGCATCTCCCATATTTGTGCTTGCATATAACTAACATTATATATAAATCTTTTATCTTCCTTACTATCACTTCTTTCAACTTTTAAAACTTCTTCCGCCTCTTTTCCTAAGTAATGCCAGAAACCTGATTCAAACTGGTCCTTCACATTGTATATCAGGAGTGATAGAGCATCGTTTAGATACTTTTCATTTTGTAAAGAATATCCTGCTGATGATAAAGCCATTGCTACAAGGCTCTGAACATTATTCACAGCAAGAGGTTTTATCCCCGGAGTAATTGGACTATAACTCTGCCATATATACTTATGCCCTTTATAGACACCTTCAAATCTTCCATATTGAGGATACTGCTTTTTAATCCACAATCGGCAGGCATCTATAATTTCTTCCCTTGAAGTAATTTCATATGATTTAATCAATGCATAAACAGCACAGGCATCTTCATGATGATGTGGTTCATACTTCTGCCAGTGATATCCTGCACCATTTACCCAGTCAAAATTATGGTCAGCAAATCCACCTGCCCATTCTACTTTTTTTAAATTCAAATATTTACATAAACCTTCTTTGTTAAACTGGCTATAAAGCAGAAAATCTGTGACTTCATTAATCCTGTTTAGAATTCTTTTACTTCTTCTTTCCATATAAAGATTACACAGTCCTATAAGATAAGGGTCATTAAATCTATGAGGAAAACAGATATCAGCATTTTTATAGCCAAGATATTTACCTACCACTGGACTACCTAAAGTTTTTTTATCTAAATTAAGTGGGGCTACATTTTCTGCAAAATGATTAATCTGAATTTTAAAATCATTCAGCAATTCTTTAAACATTTTATATCCCTTTTCATAATTTATTCTCCCATTTTTTAATTATATTAAGAAGTTTCTCTATTAAATTGAAATTCAACAGACATAAGAAATTTTTTAATAGTTTAGTTTTCATAAAAAATATTATCTTTAAATTTTATACCTTTTATCTATCCTGTCAAATTTTCAATTATTTTCTAAAATTCCGACATAAGAAGTTTTTTAATTGCAACTATATCTTTTTATTTTTCTTTTCTATTTTTAAGTGTTCAAATCTTTCATTTCTATTACACAACTACATTATACCTTCCCTCCCTCAGAATTTGTCAAGAGATGTGAAAAACCCTTATCAGATAAGGAATTGGAGGAATTACAAAAAACCTTCTATAAAAAGGAACTGTCAAGTATTTAATTTTCTCTAATGAAATCATACGGATAAAAATTTTTTCAACCGAACTTACCGAGGTAAAGAATTTGGGAGTGAAGAGGAATAAGGGTGAGGGATGATTTTTTATTTTCTATAATAAACACTAATTAGAAAATTGATTTTTGAGTTAATCTATTGTCTTATGTAAAGTTATATTGATTTTAAAATTGGTAAGTTCGGCTTGAAATCAAGATTAAATATAGAATGCAACTTAAATACGAAAGCCCCATAAAAATTCATAATTACCGGCATCTTTTTTTTAACTTTATTAACATCTCAATGGTGAAATCACTCTGTGGAGTTAATAAAGAATTGTTATTTATAACTACTCCTTCTCGTATTCTTTTATTGCTATTCCAACATTATCTTTTGTTATTGGTGAAATCTCTCCCGGAAATGTTTCAAGACAAATACCAAAAGTTGCATCTTTTTGAATTTAGGGTTCCCTCTTAACTTAAATTAAATCTTTTTTAGATAAATCATCTATTTCTTGTGGGGAAAATTCAAATATTAAGTTGTTCTTATCATATCTGTATTTTTTTAAAAAATGCCAAATCTTCTCTTTTTAACTCACATTTGAAAGAACTCTCAATTAAGAAAAACATTCAAAACTATTCCTCTTTTAAAAATCATGCATTCTCTTTTCTACTATTCCTTTTCTTTAATCTTATAAATATGAACTGTTAACCAGCCAAAATGAGCCTTAAATTCTCCATTAACAATGTTAATCTTTTTATTTTCTAATAATTCTTCCCCTTCTGTAAAGTTTTTCGGTAGTCCTTTGATTTTAACATTTAAAGAGTTTGAGAACTCATTTGAATGAACCGCAAGAATATAAATGTTTTTATTCCATTTAATCCCTTTCAAAGTCAAAGAGGGTAATTTAACTTCTTTTTTTACAAACCAAGGATAAAATGAAGGAGCAATATTGTTCCCACTTTCTGGGTTTAATATTTCAAAATCCAAAGGTATTTCTTTCCCAAATAAAAGAACATCACTTAACCCAAATTTATTTATTTCAGAGACTGCTTTATTATATGCATTCAATGTTTTTCTTAAAAGAGGATATATGTTATATTTAGGGGCAAAATAGCTAAAAATTAGAATCCCTTTTGCTCCTGATGCTAATGCACAGTAAAAATCATGGTATGCTTCTCTTGGAGATATCATATCCTGTTTGTTTAATATCCCTTTTTCTTTCTTATATTTATAACTACACCACAAAACAGCAACTACTGTTTTTTCTCCCTTTAAATAATCAGGACCAATTTTATATCCTGCTTCTTTAAGTGTTTTAATAACTGACTCAATTCTCCATCTAACCCAAACCCTAGGTCTATATACAGCTTCTGTATAACAACCTATTACGAAAATATCTAAATAAGGAGCCCATTTAGCAATTGTAATAGGAGGGGAAGAGCTAGGAATATACATTAAATTAGGTCTTTTCTTTGGGTCATATTTTCTTGTCCATTTACTCATATTTTTTATCCACTCATATTCTTCCTTTATCCACCATCTCCTTTCTTCTGGTAAACTCCACCAACAAACTGCATCGTATTTTCCATACAGTTCTATTTCTTTTTTTACTTCTTCTTCTGTTTTTCCTGTCAACCGAATAAACCCATATATATTACATGAAGTCAATTTTTCTAACAAAGAAATCTGGTTTCCATATGTATGACCTAAATTCCATCCAAACTTTACTGTGTCTGCCATTTCCTTTATATCCCTAACATCAAATGAATATAAACCAAAAGGGAATTTATTCCCCACAGGATATGGAAGATTGTTTTGTGAAAATAAAAATGAAAAAAGGATAAAATAAACAATCAAAAAACCTCTCCTTCCCATTTTCTCCTCCATTTTGATAAAATCTTTTATGGTAAACTCACTATATTCCCATTTTCATCTATTGCTGAGGTAAAACCTATCTTTCTTAATCTTCCTTTAGTACAAGATTCCACATGTGCATCTAAAAATAACATATTACACAAACCCCCATGTCTTAAATGGAGGTTGGCATAATTACACACATATTTATATACCAAAGGAGCATATTGATAAGAATAATTTTTATGTCTCGAATCTCCGGCTAACCAATAGTCAGATGGTTTATATTGTATTTCTGCTCTTTTTAAATTAAGTAAACCGTATGAATATGGTGATGGTCCTGCTCTAAATCCATAAGTTATCCAGTAAGAGCAGACTCCCCATCTATAAGGATAACAACTGGGACATACTACACACTTGGGTGAGACATATCTATGTCCTTTAGTATAAGCACCTGTAAGAGTTGGAAGTGCTAAATGAATATCCTTGTCTATTCGAGAGCATAATTTACCATCCCAATCTTCCATATACATCCTTACACCAAGTCCTATCTCCTTCAAATTATTAATACAGACAGTCTGTCTTGCTTTTTCTCTCGCTCTTGATAGTACTGGTAGCAACATCGCTGCAAGAATAGCTATGATAGCAATTACTACCAGCAACTCTATTAATGTAAAGCCATTCTTTTTCATCTTTATCACCTCCTTTCTTTTATAATTTTTTCTTTTCATTTTTAACTCTCTCATCTTTTCTCACCTCCTCTCTTTTTTATTCCACAACTACATTTTACCCCCCCCCCGAATTTGTCAAGTCAACTTCGCCACTTCTAAAATCCCGACATAAGAAGTTTTTTAATTGCAACTATATCTTTATCTTTTTTCTTTTACTTTTCTATTCTCAAGTTTTCAAATCTTTCATTTCTATTACACAACTACATTATACCTTCCCTCCCTCAGAATTT
>JAGGVW010000082.1 GCA_021157805.1 bacterium | reverse complement strand
GATACAGATAGGTTTTGTTTTTTTAAATTCAGAAGGAACTCTGTAAATTTTGAAAAGTCAATTTCTTTCAATCTGTATTTTTTCTCTCTTAAAAATCTTGTGAATTTTTTTATGTCATTTTTGTAAGCAGAAATAGTGTTTTGAGAAAGGTTTTTTTCAACAAGTAAATAGGAAAAAAACTCATCTTTTAGTTTTAAAATCGGGATGTTTTTCATATTTATTTTTCTACTTTTTCTTTTACAAGTTGTTCAAATTCTTCTTCGCTTATTATTTTTATTCCGAGTTGTTTTCCTCTTTGTAATTTTGAACCCGGCTCTTCTCCGCATATAATATAGTCAGTTTTTTTAGAAACAGATGATGAAACCTTCCCACCAAGTGATTTTATATAATCTGTTATTTCATCTCTTGTGTAGTTCTTTAAAGTTCCTGTTATTACAAAAGTAAGTCCAGAAAGAACATCTTTCTTTTCAATTTCTTTTTCCTCTCTTGATGTTTCTACCCCTGCTTTTTTCAATTTTTCTATAACTCTTAAATTTTCTTCATTTTTAAAAAATTCAACAATGCTTTCAGCCATAACAGGTCCTATTTCATCTATTGAAGAAAGTTGGTCAAAAGTTGCTTCTGCCAGATGGTCTATTGAATTGAAGTTTTCTGCAAGAATTTCACTTGCATGAACTCCTATATATCTTATTCCGAGAGCAAAAATGAGGCATGATAATGGTCTGTTTTTGCTATTCTTTATTGCATTTAAAAGGTTTTTTACTGATTTTTCCCCCATTCTTTCTAAATTTATAAGGTCTTCGTATTTTAAATAATATATGTCCCCATAATCAGAAAGAAGTCCTTTATCAACAAATATGTTAACCCATTGTTCTCCAAGCCCTTCTATATCCATTGCATTTTTTGAAGCAAAGTGAATTATTCTTTCTTTAACCTGAGCAGGACACCTTACATTTGGACATCTTATTGCAACTTCATTAGTATCTTTTATTACAGGACTGCCACATACAGGACATTTTTCTGGAACAGGTATGTCCTTCTCATCTCCATCTCTTGCTTCTGGAATAACTTTAACAATCTTTGGTATTATTTCTCCTCCTTTTTCAACAAAGACCCTGTCTCCTATTTTAACTCCAAGCCGTTTTATCTCATCAAAATTGTGAAGTGTTGCTCTTGAAACAATTGTTCCACTTATTTCAACTGGCTCAAGAATTGCAACAGGAGTAAGTGTCCCTGTTCTGCCAACCTGAACCGTTACATCTTTGATAATTGTGGAGACCTGTTCAGCTGGAAATTTATATGCAACAACCCATCTTGGGCTTTTTGTTGTTGTTCCAAGTTTTTCCTGTAAAGAAAGAGAATTTACTTTTATAACCATACCATCAATGTTATAGGGAAGTGAAAATCTCTTTTCTTCCCATTCATTACAGTAATCAATAACCTCTTTTATATTTTCTGCATATTTCATATGTGGGCTTACTGGGAATCCAAGTTCTTTCAAAAAGTTCATAACATCCCAGTGTGTTTTAAAATCATTTCCAACAATTCCTTGATAAACAAAAAACTGTAAATTCCTTTTTGCAACTTCTCTTGAATCAAGAAGTTTTAATGAGCCAGCAGTTGCATTTCTCGGATTTGCAAAAAGTTGTTCTCCATTTCTTTCTCTTTCTCTGTTCAGTTTCTCAAAATCGTCCTTTCTCATATAAACTTCTCCTCTTACTTCAATTGGTTTTTTGTAAGGAATATATAAGGGTAATGTTTTAACTGTTTTTAAGTTCTCTGTTATATCATCTCCTCTAAATCCATCTCCTCTACTTGCTCCAAGAATAAATTTTCCACCTTCATAAATCAGGGAAACAGCAACTCCATCATATTTCAATTCAACAACATAATCCACATATTCAACATCTGCCATTCTTTTTACTCTTTTATCAAATTCAATTAATTCATCAGATGAATATGTGTTATCTATACTTAACATAGGGATTTTGTGCTGGACTGTTTTAAATTCTTTTAAGGGCTGGCCTCCAACACGCTGTGTGGGAGAATATGGTTTTATAAATTGAGGATATTTTTTCTCAAGTTCTAAAAGTTGGTGATAAAGTTTATCATATTCATAATCACTTACAACAGGGTTGTTCTCCACATAGTATTTGTAATTGTAATAATTTAACAGTTTTATAAGTTTATCAATTTTTTCTTCAGGTCTTTCTCCCATTTTTCTTCTCTCTTTTTAATTATTATATCTCTTTTGATTTATACTGAAAAGGAAAAAATGAATAGATATTTGATATCATGTAGAAATATGGTATAATTTAAATGAAATGGAAAGAAAAGAATTAGGACAGATTTTGCTTGAGAAAGGGCTTATTACAATTGAACAGCTTGAAGAAGCATTAACAGAACAGGCAAGAACAAAAAAATTTCTTGGTGAAATTCTTATAGAGAAAAATTTTGTTACAAAAGAACAAATTCTTGAAGCCCTTACAGAACAGAAAAAAGCCGATTTTGTTAAACTTTCAAGTTTCAAAGGAATAAAAGAAGAAGTTGTCAAATTAATACCTGAAAATATTGCAAAAAGGTTTATCTGTATTCCAATAGCAAAAGAAAATGGAATATTAACAGTTGCAATGAAAGACCCTACTGATATTGTTGCCATAGATACAATAAGAAGGATAACAGGAGCAAGAGTGAAGGTGTTAAAAGCAGATGAAAATGAAATAGTTGAAAATATAGAAAGGTTTTACAGAAAAGTTGATAATTTAGAGGATTTAACTTCTTTTATGGAGGGAAGAGAAGAAGAAGAAGTTGATATTGAACAGTTAAGAGTCGCTGCTGAAGATGTCCCTGTTGTAAGATTTGTAAATTCTTTATTTATTGAGGCAGTTGAAAAAAGAGCAACTGACATTCATCTTGAACCCTCGGCAAGAGATGTTGTAGTAAGGTTCAGAATAGATGGTATCTTACATAAATTTACAACTACTCCAAAAAATGTTTATCCAGGAATTGTTACTCGTATAAAAATTCTTTCAAATCTTGATATAGGAGAAAGAAGATTACCTCAGGATGGAAGGATTAAGACAAAAATAGGTGTAAAGGAAATTGATATAAGAGTTTCAACTTTACCGACAATATTTGGAGAAAAAATTGTTATGAGAATACTTCAAAAAGAAGCATTTATAAAAACACTTGATAATCTTGGGCTTGAGGAAAAAGATAAAGAAAAATTTAAAAAAACACTTAAAAAACCTTATGGGATGATAATTGTAACTGGTCCAACAGGTTCAGGGAAAACAACAACTTTATATTCAGGTCTTAATTTAATAAATTCCCCTGAAAAAAACATAATAACAATTGAAGACCCGGTAGAATATGTAATAGAGGGAATAAATCAGGTGCAGATAAAACCAAAAATAGGACTTACATTTGCTGAAATTTTAAAAAGAATTTTAAGACAGGACCCCGATGTTATAATGGTTGGAGAAATAAGAGACCTTGAAACAGCCCAAATTGCAATTCAGGCATCTTTAACAGGACATCTTGTAATTTCAACTTTACATACAAATGATACTGTTTCAACAATTTCAAGATTTAGATATATGGGAGTTCCTCAATATCTTCTTGGAGATTCTCTTATCCTTGTTCTTTCACAACGACTTGTAAGAAAAATATGTCCTGTCTGTAAATATGAAGATAAAGATGGTAAAGAAGTTTTGAAAAATATGGGGATTGATGTAAAGGGTAAAAAAATATTTAAAGGGAAGGGATGTAGAAACTGTGATTATACTGGCTATTATGGAAGGATAGGTATATTTGAACTTCTGGAAATAACTGGAGAAATAAGAAATATGATATTGAATGGAAGTAATGAAAATGAAATAAGAGAAGTAGCAAAAAAACAGGGAATGATATCTTTAAAAGAAGCAGCATTACAGAAGGTCTTTGATGGGATAACAACAGTGGATGAATTTTTATCAAAGACAATGGTATAAAATGGCAAAATATCATTATATTGCAAGAGATAATGATGGAAGAAGGATTGAAGGGATAATTGAGGCAAGTTCAGATATTGCAGTTATTTCAAGATTAAGAACTCAAAACTTATTTCCAGTGGAAGTATTAGAAGTAACAAAAAAATATATACAGTCAAAAAAAGAAAAAAATTTTTTTATTAAAAAAGTAAATTTGAAAGAACTTGCCATTTTTACAAGGCAGATGTCTGTTATGCTTTCCTCTGGAGTTCCAATAATTGAAACACTTGATGATTTAAGTTCACAAACATCAAATAAATATTTTTCCTCTGTCTTACAAAGCATAAGAAAGAGCATAAGTCAGGGAAGTAGTTTTTCACAGGCATTATCTCAGTTTCCAGGAATTTTTTCTCCTCTTTATGTTGCTCTTGTCCGCTCAGGAGAAGAAAGTGGTAATCTTGCAGAGACACTTGGAGAAATAGCCAAAAACCTTGAAGACCAGCTGGAAATGAGAAGTAAAACAAAACAGGCATTAAGTTATCCTGCTTTTGTCTTTTTCTTTTTTATAGTTGTTTTATCTTTTGTTTTCCTATTTCTTATACCAAGATTCCAGAAGATTTTTGAAAGTTTTGGTGCGAAACTACCTACTTTTACTTTGATTATTTTGAAAATAAGTAATATTCTTGTAAGATTTTTACCATTTGTTTTACTTTTCATTTTATTTCTATCTATTATTTTTTTCCTTTTTAAAAAAACAGAAAAAGGCAGATATATTATTG
>JAGGVW010000155.1 GCA_021157805.1 bacterium | reverse complement strand
GCAGAAGGTGTAATGGATGATTTGATAAATGATTTTCAAAATGGAAAACTTAAAAAATTTTATTCTTCTACTAAAAAACCATCTCTTGAAAATCTTCCTTTACCAAGAAGAAATCTCTGGAAAAAAAATAAGTACTATCGGGAACTAAATATGGTTCAAACTACAAGAGGATGTCCTTACCACTGTGATTTCTGTAGTGTTTCAACTTTTTTTGGTAGAACCTATCGCACCAGACCAATTCAGGAAATTGTGGAAGAAATTAAAAAACTTCCCACACGTAATATCTTCTTTGTTGACGACAATATAACTGCAATTCCAAACTATGCAAAAAAACTTTTTAAAGCCATAACTCCTCTGAAAATAAGGTGGTTTGGTCAGGGTTCAATAAATATTGCAAAAGATAGAGAACTAATGAGGGTTGCTGCTAAAAGTGGCTGCTATGGGCTTTTTATCGGTTTTGAATCCTTATCTGACGCTAATCTGAAACAGGTGAGCAAAACTATCAATTCAGTAAAGGAATATCATACAGCAATTAAGAAAATTCACGATTATGGAATTGGAATAGTTGGTGCTTTTATTTTTGGTTTTGACTATGATGACGAAAGTGTGTTTGAAAAAACTGTAAGATTTATTGAGAGGAATCAAATTGAACTCGCAAGTTTTTCCATTCTCACTCCACTACCGGGAACAAAATTATATAAACGAATGGAAGAGGCCAACAGAATAATTGAACGGAACTGGGCAAAATACACCTGCGGGGAAGTTGTTTTTAAACCGAAATTAATGAGTCCAGAAAAACTTCAAGAAGGATACAACTGGGCAAGAAAACAAATTTCATCATATGGTTCAATATTCTTAAGGACACTCCATCCAAGAAAAATATCGCTTCTTTCTCTTCCTTTAAATCTTATAATGAGAAAAGCACTTCGCAGTTTTTTAAAAAACAAAAAAGGACTTCATTAAAATTTATATTCTTTTTCTCGGCCTGTTGTCTTATCTAAAACAAAAACTTCTTCTCCTTACCATCTCAAACAATTTATCTCCTAATTCAATAGGTATGACATAAAAGGCCTCCTTTTACAGGTTATAATAAAGGGAAAAAATAACCCATAGAAAGGAGGCAAAATGAGTGAATATATTATAACAGAAGGAGTAGATTTGCACAAGAGATATTTTGTGTATAACTCATTAGACAGAAGAGATGGAAAGGTATTATGAAAGGGTTTATTTAGTCAGGTGAGCTCCTTTAAAGATCTTTCACCCGAATTGGGTACTTTGGATAGGTTGGGCAACCTGACATCTCCAATGATAATACCTTGTGCCTCTGATTATCAAGTACGAATAGGAGAGTGGATAAAACCCTGAAGGTAAAAATGGGGAACTTGAAAAGGAAGGAGGGAAAAATTGAACACTTGACAGCACCTTTTTATAGGAGTTTTATTATGTCTCAATTCGACTTCTTGACATTTATGCTGAGGAGTAATATAATTTTTCCAGTAAGTGAGAAATTTTGAAATTAAAGGTTATATTTTTTTATAATGAAAAAGGGGGGGGAAATGAAAAAGAAAAAAAGTTCTGATTTTAGATATGATACAGGAGAGACAAAAGTCCCATGGGCTGCAGTTGGAGAATCAGTTAATAATAAAGATATTCTTGAGATCCTCAGGTTTTTAATTCAGCCAGGTAAAAATAAAAAAGAGTTCCAAAATCAGATGAAAAAAGTTGAAAGAGAAATAAAGAAACTCTGTGAAAAGGGAAGATACGCAACTAAACTTACTCTCGGAAGTAAAGTTGAAGAACTTGAAGAATATGTTAAGAAATTTTTAAAAGTAAAATATGCTTGTTTTCTCACCAACGCTACTGCTGGATTTGAGATTGCTTTAAAACTATGTGGATTGAAGCCAGGAGATGAAGTTATTGCTCCAGCAATTACCTTCTGTTCAACAATAAGTTACCCTTTAGAAATTGGAGCAAAAGTAGTTCTTGCAGATATAAATCCAAGAACATTGAACATAGACCCAGAAGATGTTGAGAGAAAAATAACAAAAAAAACAAAGGTAATAATTCCTGTTTATATTGGAGGATATCCTCCAGAAATGGATAAAATTATGAAAATTGCTAAGGCATATAATTTGATGGTTGTTGAGGACGCTGCTCATGCTTTCGGGGGATGGTATAAAGGAAAAGCATCAGGGACAATTGGACATTTTGGTTCTTACAGTTTCCATGAAGTTAAAAATATTACATCGCTCGGTGAAGGGGGAATTATTGTAACAAATACTCCTTATGGGAAAGAATTTAAAAAAGCGAGATTTGTTGGTTTTGATTTGTCGCATCCAATAAAAAACTGGTTATATGATGTTGTAACTTTGAAAAGTAAAGATAATACTTTTGTTGCTCCATCAAATCATTCTGTTACTGAAATTCAGGCAGTTGTTCTATTAAGTCAGATGAAACGACTTAAAAAAATTATTGAGACCAGAAGAAAAAATGCTGAGTATTTAAACAGAAGATTTGAAGGAATTGAAGGATTAATTCCTCCGCTCCTTGATACAAAAGAAATAAAATCGACTTACCACCTTTATTTAATACAGGTTGAACCAGAAAAATTAAAAGGGGATATTCAGACATTTAAAAAGAAACTTGCTGAAAAGGGTGTAACACAAATTCCGCATTTTGCTCCACTCTACAGGTTTTCCTATATGAAACAACTCGGATATGATACTGAAAAAATTAAAAAAAGTTGTCCAAATACAGAAGATGTTTTTCTCCATAAGTTTACTCATTTACCTCTTTATCCTTTAACAAAAGAGCAGTTGAAGTATATGGCAGATAAAGTAATTGAAACGGTGGAAGAAATGAAGAGGTGAAAGGAATGTATATAGGAGTTCCAAAAGAAATAAAAATTGAAGAATACAGAGTTGGACTTACACCTGATGTGGTTAGATATTTGAGTGAAAAAGGCAATAAAGTTTTTGTTGAGAAAAATGCAGGTATTGGTTCTGGCTTTGAAGATGAGGAATACTACAGAGCAGGAGCTGAAATTGTTGAGAGAAAAGAAGATGTTTATAAAAATTCAGAACTTATTATTAAAGTTAAAGAACCACAGGTAGAGGAGTTTCAATTCATTCAGGAAGAACAGATATTGTTCACTTTTTTCCATTTTTCTGCTAATCCTGAAATGACAGAAAAACTTATTGAAAAAAAAGCAACCTGTATCGCTTATGAACTTGTTGAAGAAAATGGGGAATTGAAAATACTGAAACCGATGAGTGAGATAGCAGGAAAGTTAAGTATCCAGGAAGGAATGAAATATCTCGAAAAAGAATATGGAGGTAAAGGAATTCTTTTAAGTGGAGCAGAAGGAGTAAAACAGGGAAAGGTTGTTATTATCGGGGGTGGAAATGTTGGATATAACGCAGCAAAAATCTCAATAGGGATTGGAGCAGAAACAGTAATTATTGAAATAAATAGAGACAGGATAAACTTTTTAAAAAAAACATTCCCCTCAAGTAAAGTGTTATATTCAACAGAAGAAACAATAAAAAAAGAGATAAAAAAGTGCGATGTAATAATAGGCGCAGTATTAATTCCAGGCAAAAGGACACCTATTCTTATAAAGGAAGATTACTTATCAGATGTTGAAAAAGGGACAGTTCTTGTTGATGTTTCAATTGATGAAGGAGGAATTTCAGAAACATCTCATCCAACAAATCACAAAAGTCCTATTTATATTGAAAACGGGGTTGTTCACTATTGTGTGGCAAATATCCCTGGAATTGTCCCAAGAACTTCTACATTAGCATTAAATCATGCTTCATTTCCTTATATAAAGATATTGACAGAACAAGGAGAGAAAGCATTAGAAAAAAACTTGCCAATTAGAAAAGGGCTTGCTATTTACAAAGGGAGAATAGTAGATAAAAGGATAAGCAAATAAATTTATTATAGAAACAGAAAAAGGGAAAGCAGTGCTTTCTGTTAATACCTGTCATTGCAGTAATCAAAATTATAAACTTCTCCAGAATTTTTCTTATCTTACCCATTCTGATACATTCGGAGAGATATTCCAGAGAAAAAGTTATAACAACGGGGAAAAATGGACAGAACCTGAATTAAT